>JAITVM010000100.1 GCA_031285815.1 Clostridiales bacterium
AAAATGATACTAATTGATTATTTATAAAGTTATATAGCTTTATATGTATATTTTGTCAAAAAAAGTCCAACCTAATTTTATGATTAAATTAAGGAGGGCTTTTATGTTTTTCAAAAAAAAATTATGTATTTTGGTTTCCATGATACTAGTTCTGTCACATTTCAATATTTTAAACGCAGAAGAGAAGGCGCCACTCCCGGCTGAGGGGCAATCATCCCTGACAGTTGACGCAAAATCGGCAATATTAATTGAGCCAACTTCCGGCAAAATAATTTTGGAGCAAAATTCGCACGACAGGCTTGCCCTTGCAAGTGTTACTAAGATAATGACAATTTTCTTGATTTATGAAGCCTTAGATGAAGGGAAAATAAATTGGGGGGATGTTGTAACAGTTAGTGAACATGCCGCAAGCATGGGTGGCTCACAAATTTTTCTGGAGCCGGCAGAACAGCAGACAGTCAGGGATTTGACTAAATCAATCCTTATAGCGTCGGCAAATGACTCTTCGGTAGCAATGGCGGAATTTATAGGCGGGTCTGAAGAGAATTTTGTAAACATGATGAACGCTAAAGCGAAGGCATTAAACATGTCTAACACAAATTTTATGAATGCATGTGGGCTGGACGCTGACGAACACTATTCATCTGCATATGATATTGCGCTTATGACAAAAGAATTAATAAACTGCTACCCACAGGTTTTTGAGTACTCTAAGACCTGGCAGGATTCGATTACACATAAAACGGCGCGGGGTGAATCGGAATTTGGGCTTACAAACACAAATAAGCTTGTTAAAAGGTACCAAGGGGCTACTGGCTTAAAAACAGGCTCTACTTCTAAAGCTTTATATTGTTTATCCGCTACGGCAGAAAGGGAAGGGATGTCCTTAATTGCTGTTGTACTGGCAGCGCCTGACCCTAATGTTAGGTTTCAGGAGGTTATGAAAATGTTTGATTATGGTTTTGCGACGTTTGCGATAGCTTGCGGCGAAAAGCCTGGGGCCGTAGTCGGAAAGATACCGGTTTTGACAGGCAAAATTGGGGAAGTAGATGTTATAGTAAAAGACCAGGTTAATACTATTGTGTCAAAAGGGAAAAGCAAAACCTTGGCCAGTGACATTCAAATTTTGCCAGGCTTAAATGCACCTGTTGAAAAAGGTACAAAAGCAGGTGAGATAGTTTATTCTTTTAACGATAAAGAGGTTGGCCGGAGCGACTTGGTGATTGCGGAAGATGTTGCTATGGCCAGCAATTGGGAAATACTGCGCAAGTCGCTTGAAAATTGGTTTAAAGGGAAATAATAATTTATAAGTTAGGTGGGGCCCAATTATTTGTGTGGGCTTCATTTAACTTTTTTTATTTTTTATAAAATTGATAAAAATAAAAAAGATTTACCAAATGGTGTTTTATATATATAATAGAATAAAACAAGATTGGGAGTGGTCTTTTTGAATAATATTAACAGTATTTACGGGTTAAGTATTATTTTTAGGCTGATAAGTGCGGTTATTATAATAACCATACATGAATATATAAAGGCGCTTGTGAGCCATATTTTAGGCAATGACATACCAAGAAGGGATAACCGGCTTAGCCTTAACCCAGCAAACCATATAGAGCCGATAGGGCTGGTTTTGTGTACTATTAGCGGGTTAGGCTGGGGGAAGCCCCTAAGGGGCTCTACGATTTATTATAAAGCTAAAAATAAAAAGAGGGATATATGCTTAACTTATATTTTACCGCCATTGGTTATTATACTTATTGCAGCCCTAGCAGCATTTGGGTATAGTTTATTGCCGGATAATGCGCCAGCCTTATTGCGTGTTTTTCTGTTACAGTTTATAGGCGTTTGTTTGCCGTTTGCCGTATTTAATTTTATCCCAGTGCCGCCATTAGACGCTTCACGGGTTATTGTTTGCTTTTTGGCCCCAAACCAGGTAATGCAGTATTATAATATGGAGAAGCTATTTCAGATAATTTTAATAATAGTTGTATCATTTGGTTTATTGAATGGCCTTAATGATTTTATTGTCAATGGTTTCTTTTCAGTATTTATAAAATGAAAAATATAAATGTAAAACTAGAAGCGTTTGAAGGGCCCTTTGATTTACTTTTTCATTTGATTGAAAAAAATGAGATACAGATATACGACATACCAATCTCTATATTAACTAACCAATTTTTAGAATATACCATGGATAACAGGGATATGGAGAATATTAGCGAGTTCTTGGTGATGGCTTCAACACTCCTGGAAATAAAATCAAAGATGCTGTTGCCTAAGCCTAAAATACAAGCCGATGAAGGTGTTGACCCACGGGAAGAGCTTGTTACACGCCTTATTGAATATAAATATTTTAAAAGCGCCAGCGAAATATTTAAGCAGAGTGAAATTTTTTCTGATAAAGTTTTTTTTAGGCACCAGGAATCAGAATTAATTGAAAAATTAATCGGCGATAAGCTACATAGGGTGGAGGATTATTTGCAGGATGTACCTATTGGGCTTATGCAGCGTGTTTTTTTCGACGCCTTAAATAGGCAAGAGCAGCGTAAGGACAAAATACGCTTTTCTTTTAATAGTGTTAGAAAGGATGCTTTTACGGTTGAAAAACAAATGAAGTTTATCAATAAATTAATAAAAAATAACCATAAAATTGTTTTTCAGCAAATATTTTTTAACGCAAATGATAAAATAGAAATTGTCGTCACTTTTTTGGCTATATTAGAGATGGTTAAGCTTAAGCTTATAAAAACCACCCAAAACAATATCTTTGGCGACATTATAATAAAAGGCTATAA
>JAITVM010000141.1 GCA_031285815.1 Clostridiales bacterium
CCTTTGGCAACCGACGGCCACATCCTAATAGTTTGGGCGGCGTTAAGCCTCCTAAACCTATAATCGCGCACAATGCGCCTAAAGAGCCGCGTATCTGTCGTAGGTATCCTATTATGGTCGTCAACATTTATTTGGGTAAGCGCCGAAACAAAAATTTTAAATTTCAAATTATTATTTAAAGACGAGGCAATTTTGGCATTAAGGCCATGTATGCCTTCTACCACTAAAATATCATTTTTGCCCAGCTTTAAATATTTCCCTTTGTCCTCACGTTTGCCTAAAGCGAAATTAAATGAAGGTATGTTGACTGTGGCCCCATCCAATAAATTTATTAAATCTATATTAAGCTTATCGGCATCTATTGCATCTATCGATTCGAAATCAAAATCATCTTTTAATTCGCCCGGTGTTTTTACCTGGTCTTTAAAATAATCATCTATAGAGATTATATGGGGTTTTAACCCATTAACACGAAGCTGGGCGCTTAGCCTGTTTGAAAATGTAGTCTTCCCCGACGATGAGGGCCCTGCTATTAATATAGCCCTACACTTTTTATCAAGCGCCATATCTGCTATAGACGCCATTTTCTTTTCATGCAGGGCTTCAGAAATACGTATAATATCCCCTAAGTGCCCCTTACATATTTCATCGTTTAAAGCCCCTACCGTATCAACATTTAAAATTTGCGCCCATTTTGAGGACTCAATAAACACTTGGGATATTTTTTTAAACGGCCGCAGCCCCGTCATTTTATCTGGGTTATCCACATCCGGGAACTGTAGTATAAAACCGTTTTGCTGCTTTGATAATTTAAAATCCGTAAGGGCTTTAGTATTGTGTACCAAATACCCGTAAAAATAATTGTAAAACCAAGACAGCCTATAGAAATTAACTTTTCTGGTGCGCCTGTATTTTAGTATCCTTAATTTATCAAAAAGCCCAAAACGTTCACAGAGTTCAATGCAGTGCTGCAAATCAAGGGAATATTTTTTAATTGGGTAGCCTTTGCCCGCTATTTGGTGCATACGTTTTTCTATTGTAGAAATTATAGTGTCTGTTAATTTTGAATGCTGGCCCATAACTTCAACATAATAATTTTTGTTAATAGAATGTTTTATTACAACCCTTGTTTTAATACCCAATACCTCTTTTGCCGCACATAGCATTAAAAATACTATTGACCTCTGGTAAGCCCTAAACCCATTTATATCTGTAATATCCAAAAATTCGACTACACTGTCTACTACCAGGCTACGGTTTAATTCGCAAAGCTCATTGTTGACCTTTGCCAATAATACCGGATATTTAAAATTAGGCTGGTAGTCTGCAACAAGCTCATGTAGCGGTGTTTTCTTTGATACCAATATTTTTTTGCTGCCCATAATTTCTGCATAAACAAAACCTTTCACACAATCAGCCTCCAATATTTTGCCTTATCTATATCTACCATAGTTTTATAAGTATAATAATATTGACGAAAACAAAAAATAAATATAAAATATAATTGACTATATGGTCAATCAAAAGATGCGGGGTGGATTTATGTCGATAATCCTTGAAGCAAAAAACATTACTAAAGAATACATAATGGGGGAAGTAACTGTTACCGCTTTAAACGGCGTATCCTTCACACTTAACGAGGGCGAGTTTGTTGTCGTCTTAGGCCCCAGCGGTTCCGGGAAATCAACAATGCTTAATATAATTGGCGGTATAGATAAACCTACAAACGGCGAGGTAATTTATAAAAACAAAGACATTGGGTCAATGTCCGACCGGGAATTAACTAACTACCGCCGCGAAGCTATAGGCTTTGTGTTTCAGTTTTATAACCTTATACCAAACTTAACGGCGCGTGAAAATATAATGCTAGCTTCTGAGCTTTCTAAAAACCCAGTGCCTGTTGACGATTTATTAAACAAAATCGAACTATTTGACAGGGCGGACCATTTCCCTTCACAAATGTCTGGCGGCCAGCAGCAGCGTATCGCAATGGCCAGGGCGCTTGCTAAAAACCCTGATATATTGCTTTGTGATGAACCTACAGGTGCCCTTGATTTTAAAACGGGCATACAGGTTTTAAACTTATTAAAAGATTTTAACCAAGAATATAAAAAAACTGTTGTAATCATAACGCACAATTCCGGTATCGGTCAAATGGCTAACCGTATTTTTCATGTAAAGGACGGCCTGATTGACAAAATAACCGCAAATCAAAACCCTATACCCCCGGAAGAGGTGGTTTGGTGATACTATTTAAAAAAGCCATACGCTCAATGCTTACTAACAAAAAGGCTTATATAGCCTGCATTGTTTTAATAATGATCGGCATTTTCGTATTCGTTTCTTTAGGCATCGCTTCATACTCCCTGGACCACGCAAAAAATGTTTATTATGAAGAGTATTCATTCCCAGACTGTTTTGCTTCGGTTAATGCAATAGCCACAACAGAGGTAGAAACATTGGCCAACATTGGCGGGATAGAAAAAGCGTCCGGTAGGCTTGTTTACGACTCCAGGGTAATATTTGAAGATAATGACGAAATAATAACTTTGCGTTTGTCTACGTCTAAAGAGCAGGTTTCCGGCATTAATGATTTTTATTTAGCCGGCGGCAATTATTTAAGCGATATAAACGACATAATGCTATCGGAAGAATTTTTGCTTGCCCACAATTTAGCGATAGGCGGTACAATAAATCTTAATATAGAAGGTAAAGAATACACTTTAAATATCTGCGGCACAATCCAGAGCCCAGAATATGTTTATGCTATTAAAGACGAAAAAACTGTATTGCCCGACCCTGCGACTTTTAGCTTTGCCTTCCTTACAGAAGGGTTCCTGTCATCTGCGGTAGGTAAACAGGGCATTTATAACGATTTGAGTTTTATTTTAGAAAGCGGCACAACTTTTGGCGAAATAGAAATAGAATTAGAAGACACACTAAATAGGTATGGCTTAACAAAGCTTTATGACCGGGATGAACACCTTTCATATGTAATGCTTGATACAGAGGTTGAATCTAATAAATCTATGGTCACCGTGATACCTTCCGTATTTATCATGATGTCCATGGCTATTTTATATTTGATGCTAAAGCGGGTAATAGAACAGGAGCGGACCCAAATTGGCACACTAAAAGCATTTGGCTATTCTAATCTTGAAATAGTCTCGCATTATTTAATGTATGGTTTAATCACGGGTTTTATCGGCGGCTTATTGGGCGTTATATTGGGCTACTTTATTGCTGACACTTATATCGATATGTATAGCCAGTTTTACAAAATGCCCAGCCTTGTAAAAGTTGTGGACCCTTATTATATTATCTGGGGCCTTTTGATTTCGGTAATGGGCGGCGCATTAGGCTCATACATGGGTGCCCGGGGCGTAATAAAGTTAGACCCGGCGGATTCGATGCGTTCAAAAGCCCCGAAATTAATCAGGCACGATATATTGCTAGTTTTCCCGTTCCTTAAGCATCTAATTACGTCCCGCGGCAGTATGGCTATACGCTCAATCCAACGGAGCAAATTCCGTTCTTTATTTATAATTATAGGCATCATGTTTTCTTTTTCGCTGATGGCTTTTATGGGGTCATTTAACACAATGATTGATGCCATGATGTTAGACCAGTTTCAAAAAATACAAGTTTATGATGTTAAAATAAGCTTCAAACAGCCGGTCAATTTTGACAAAGCCACCGATGATATAAAAAATATCCGGCATGTCACCTATGCCGAGGCTTTGTTTGAAACACCTGTATTATTAAAAAACAAACATTTGAACACCGGCATCAGTATAGTTGGGATGGATCAGGGTTCTTTGTTATATAAAATATATGACAGCAACACAAGAAAATACTTAAAGCCCCCAACAGGCGGGGTTATTATAAGCGACGCCTTGGCAAGGGAGCTTGGGGCTAAGCGCGGCGATTATTTAATTATCGAGTCGCAATTTAGTAGCGAGGAGCAAAAAATCCTTGTTTGGGATGTTGTTACCCAAAACTTAGGCATGGGCTGTTATATGGAAGCAAATGCTATGTCTGAATTTTTTGAAACCCAAAAGCTGGCCACCTCCGTTATTTTTAGGTCTGATGACATTGGTTAT
>JAITVM010000146.1 GCA_031285815.1 Clostridiales bacterium
TTATCCATCCTATCTGCTGTTGCCACATCCGCAAGAAAGCTATCATAAACTAAATTGCTGCCGGAAAACCCTACATGCGAAATTATGTAACCTAATAATAACAAGGCCCAGTTGTTAAAAAAAGCGCTTGCCATTGTAAACCCAACACCTATTGCAAAAAATATATAGAAAAGTTTTTTCCGGTAACCTTTAAAATCAGATAATGCCCCAACTATCGGTGCCAAAAGCGCTATTATTACCATAGAGGCCGAGGTCCCAATACCCCACCAATAATCTCCGGCCTGGCCGGCGCTATTGGCCATATCCGTAAAATAGATTGGAAATACAGCCGCCATCATTATAGTAGCGTATACTGAATTTGCCCAGTCGTACATAATCCAACTTTTTTCCTCACGTGAAAGTTTAAATTTTTGCCCAATAACCCCTCGCATATTTAACCACCCTATGTTTAAATTTGTCACCCACCGTTTTATTTCCCCTAACCTAATTATATTTCAGTACGTTACTTAAAACAAGGCTATGATAAAATATGGCTATGCTACTCAATATATTTATTTTTTTCATAATCTATTCACTGTTTTTATTTTAATATTTAATATTGAAAGGATTGGGCTGGTTAAATCGTATTATATATATAGGCTTAAAAACCTATATACCCAATTGTGTATTTACTATATATTAAAAAGGTGGTTTAAAATGAAATTTAAAAAATTAATTGTGTTCCCATTAACTGCTGCATTTTTTCTTATGATGGGTACTACCGCTTATGCCGGCGGCCACGGCTATGGCGGGCACCATATGAAAGCGCAAGCGGCGGCATTGCACTACGGAAATGAACATTATAAAAGCCATTACAGCAACCAATGCCTGCTATATGGCCATGTATCGCAAAATAATGCAATACCTAGCGCCAACAATTATTACCCAAACGGGTGCCCTTATTATGGCCACTTGCATTAATGCATTGATACAACAATAGAATTTAGGTTTTTAATATTCTTCTTTTAACATTCTTCGGGTTAAATAAACTATAGGGCAATAGCAGACACAAAAGAAATTTTTTATTTGCCCTACCCTTTTGTGTTTGCTATCCCAGTTAGGAGCTGCCTATGAAAAGTGAAGGCGAGGCAAAAATCGCAATCGAAAAATATGCCGATACTGTACGCCGTATTTGTTTTATACACCTGAAAAGCCAAAGCGATGTAGAAGACGTGTTTCAAGAAGTGTTTTTGAAATTTCTACT
The DNA here is from genome assembly GCA_031285815.1 of Clostridiales bacterium. Lineage (GTDB taxonomy): Bacteria > Bacillota > Clostridia > Lachnospirales > JAITVM01 > JAITVM01. The sequence goes on from JAITVM010000146.1 coordinate 1,244, forward strand.
GTACCCGCAGCCATTTCAAAATGAAGCCCACGAAAAAGCGTGGTTAATCCGGGTTGCAATAAACCAGTGTAAAGATATTTTAAAAAGTTTTTTTAGGCGTAATGTAGTTTTAACCGAAGATTTAAATTACGGGGCCAATAACATACAAGAGGATAGCAGGGTAGTGCTAAATGCCGTACTAAGCCTGCCGGAAAAATACCGGGATGTAGTTTACCTTTATTATTATGAAGGCTACCAAGCCAAAGAAATCGCAAAAATACTGAATAGGGGCGAAAATACAATTTATACCTGGCTATCACGGGCGAAATCAAAACTTCGGGCTTCTTTAGGGGGTGAATTATTTGACTAGAAAACTTAAATCAGCTTTTGATGCTATCCACGCCGGTAGCGGGCTAAAGTCTAAAACGCTGGATGCATTAAAAGAAAAAATAAATAACCCACAACCCCAAAATAAAAAACTATTTTTAGCCAGATATGCATTTATTCCTATATTTATAGCGGTATTTTTAATCAGCACGCAATTATATTATTTTGTTAATACCCCTGATTCATATATTAACCTGGATGTAAACCCATCTATAGAGCTTACGCTAAACCAATTTAATTATGTAATCGGCGCAAAAGCGTACAATGCCAGTGGTTCTAATATTATAAATAATTTGCCGCTCCGGCACAAGGAATATAGCAAAGCTGTACAAATTTTAATTGATGAAATGATAAAACAAAATATTTTAGGGCAGGATGGCCTAGTTTCTGTAACAGTACAAAATAATAATAACAGCAAGGAAATACTGGATACTTTAAAAATAGCCGTCTCTGCTTCCCTTAAACCATATAGCCATGTATCCGCCGAATTTTTCCCTGTATCGGAAGAAATACAAAATACTGCACATGAATCTAATATAAGCCCCGCTAGGTATATAGCAATAACCGAGCTACAGGAGGTTGACCCAACCGCAACATTTGAAAGCTGTGCTAACCATAGCATTTCCCAAATCAGGCAGCTGACTAAAGAACATATGGGGCGGCATTTTGACAGTGGAAACGTTGCCCCTGCCCCAAATTCTGGGGGGATGGGCCATGGCCACGGCCATAATAGGATGGGGCACGAATAATTAAAAGGCGGGATATGTTCTTTAACACATTTAACAAAAGCTTTACTGAACCTACAACCCACGATTGAATAGCCTTTATACCCAAACAGGGGCACTTTCTGTATAGAAAAGGGCCCCTGTTTGTAGCATTTATTTATTTTTAAAATCAACTTCAACCTTACCCTTAATATTATCAAATTCAAACTTTTGGCTACTGTCCATTTTTATTTTCGGGCCCGCTGCCGCCAATCCGCTATTTGATTTAGTACTTAATGATAAATTTGCCCTATTATTAAGCCTATTAATATCTGGCCCTAAAACCCGGGCAAAAATAAAAATAACAACAAATATAGCAAAAATAGCAACGCCACAAAGAATAATTAATTTATTCATCGTCCCGCCTCCTATGATTTTTTATGCAAGGATATAAAACCATAATTTTAAACCAGCCTATTTAAATAACTTTCACCATTCTTTGGTGGCTTAACATTAAAATTTTCAGCTATAGTGGCGCCTATGTTTGCAAAAGTGCTGCCTTCACCCAAATCGCCGGTTTTTTTAAAGCCTTTATTAAAAATAAGGAGCGGCACATATTCCCGGGTATGGTCAGTCCCCTTAAAAGTTGGGTCTGTACCATGGTCGGCTGTTATAATTAAAAGGTCGCTTGTATCTAATTTTTCCAGAACCCCCGTTAGCTGCAAATCAAAACTTTCAATGCATTTAGCGTAGCCTGCCGGGTCACGCCTATGGCCGTACATTGCATCAAAATCTACTAAATTAACAAACATCAAGCCATTAAAGCTTTTGTCTAAAAGCCGGATAACATGGTTCATGCCATCCTCATTTGATTTATTGGGGTAAGCCTCAGTAATGCCTTCTGTATCAAAAATATCATTTATTTTGCCGACGCTGATCACATCAAACCCATTATCCTTTAATGTATTTAAAACTGTCCGCTCAAATGGCTTAACAGCGTAGTCATGCCTGTTTGATGTACGGGTAAACTGGCCCTTGCCTGGCCCTACATATGGCCGGGCTATTATCCGGCCAACCTTCCATTCATCTTTCATAGTAATACGCCTGGCCTCACGGCAAATTTGCCATAATTCCTCAGGCGGTATTATATCCTCATGGGCCGCTATTTGCAAAACAGAATCTGCGGATGTATAAACAATGAGTTCACCGGTTTTCATTTGGCGCTCGCCATATTCGTCTATTATTTCTGTACCCGAAGCGGATTTGTTCCCTATAATTTCCCTTTTAGCCGCTTTACTTAATTCGGTTAATAAGCTTTGTGGGAAGCCGCTTTCTGTAAAACTAACAAAGGGCTTCTCTACCTTAAGGCCCATCATCTCCCAATGGCCGGCCATTGTATCTTTGCCAACAGAAGCTTCCTTCAGTTTCCCATAATATGCTTTTGGATTTTTTACCCCCTGGCCAATATCACAAACGTTGCCTATGCCCAATTTAATTAGGTTAGGCATATTAACCCCCTCAGCTGCTTCCCAAGTATGTTTCAGCGTGTTTGCCCCAACATCGCCGTAGATATGCGCATCATTTAAATGCCCAATGCCCAGCGAATCTAAAACAATCACGGTTACCCTTTTAAAATTCATTATTTTTCTCTCCTACTGCCCAGTTCATTAAAAATATCCTGCCATTTTACATCTGTTTGCGCCATTAGTACAGAAAGGTGGTAACATAAATCAGATACCTCGTAAATAATTTCGGGCTTAGATGAATTTTTAGCGGCAATGATGACCTCGGCCGATTCTTCCCCAACTTTTTTTAGTGTTTTATCTATACCTTTATCAAATAAATAATTTGTATACGAACCTTCTTTCGGGTTTTCTTTCCTATCTATAATAGTGCTGTAAACATCATATAAAATACCGGAAGAATATTCTTTTTTTGCCTCGCCATAATTTTCTAAATCCAGCCTCCTATAGAAGCAGGATTTATTATTAGTATGGCAAGCCGCGCCAACCTGCTCAATTTTTATTAATAAAGCATCCGAATCGCAATCAAAAAAAATATCCTTCACGAATTG
>JAITVM010000200.1 GCA_031285815.1 Clostridiales bacterium
CGGTTGATAGGTCAGAGGTGTAAGCATGGCGACATGTTAAGCTGGCTGATACTAATAGGCCGAGGGCTTGACCTATTATCTTCCTTATAATATGTTTACTCTATGTTTAGTTTTGAGGGCTTATGCCCAGCCAAAAATATAATTGAAAAATAATCCTCGATAGCTCAGCGGTAGAGCACTCGGCTGTTAACCGATAGGCCGTAGGTTCGAATCCTACTCGGGGAGGCTATTATAGCCCTTATAACTTGATAGTTTTAAGGGCTTTTTTTTATGGCTTTTATTCATTTTTTGAAGTATTGAGCTTTTCCCTATATTTTGCTGGGCTAAACCCAGTCACCTGTTTAAATGTTTTGCTAAAATGGAAAGGGTCAGAATAACCAACCATATTAGCAACCGTATTAATGCTAAGGGATCGCCCACTCAGTAGCTGTTTAGCAATACTTACCCTGTAGTGTATAATATATTTAGATGGCGTAATTTGAACATGCTTAACAAATATTTTTGTTAAATATGAGGGCGAAAAAGAAAAGTGGTTTGCGATCATATTTAAATCAATAGCCTTCTGATAGTTTTGTTCAATGTATTTTTTTATAAGTATTGCTATTTCTTCAGAATTTAAATCGGTAGCCTTTTGGCCGGTTAACAATAAATCCTGTAGTGAAATAAAATTAACTTCTAACCGTTTTAAAATATTGGAGAGCTCGTCCCGGTTCACAGGTTTCAACAAATAAGAAAAAACACCATAATCAATTGCAGATTTTGCATATTTAAAATCATCATGCCCGCTTAAGACGATACATTTGATATAATTATTATATTGGTATATTTGTTTAACTAATTCAATACCATTCATTACAGGCATTTGAATATCTGTAAATATGACATTGGGGGTTTGCTGCTTAATAAAATTTAATGCATCCTCACCGTTGCTTTCAATACCTATGACTTTAAAATTGCTATTAACTAATTCGATATTTTTGGCTATGTTTTTGGCCTGTAGCTTTTCGTCTTCCACAACCAAAACCGAATAATATTTCCCTTCACCCATCAATTTTCCCACCAATCGTTAAAAGTGCCCCACTTTGTTCTAAATTGCCGATACGGAAAATGTGGCTGCCTTTATATAATAACTTAAAGCGGATATAAATATTTAGTAAGCCCATGCCATTGATTTCTAGATTAGGCATGAGCCCCGTCTTATTAACCTCAAGGATTTTTTCGTTTAGGGCATCTATTTGCGCCTGGCTAAACCCGGGGCCATTATCAGATATAGCCAGTTCCCAGTGGGTATCTGTAATTGTGCCGGCAATCCAAACTTTCCATGGCGGCTTAGTGGCTTTTGTAGTGAATTTTATTGAGTTTTCTACAATTAGCTGTAGGCATAGCTTAGGTATTTTAACGCCCATCATTTCATCTGGTATTTCAATATAATAAATTAGGTCATCATCAAAACGGGTTTTCATACAATTTAGATATTTTAACGTAAGTTCAGTTTCCAGTTTTAAAGGCACCAATAATTCTTTGCCAGATGATATGTAACGGAGGATGCTTGAGATATTCTGGCACATTAAATGGATTTCTTCATACATATGCTCATCAGCCATAGATTGGATCGTGGCTAAAGAATTGTATAAAAAATGGGGGTTCATTTGCGATTGCAAAGCAAGCATCCTTGACTGCATTTCTTGGCTTTGTAAAGTAATTTCCCGTTCCATAAATTGCTGGGCTTTTTGCTGCATCGCAACTAATGCAGAATAAAGCGTATTAAATTCAATAATATGCGTATCGATATCAGTGAATATATAGTTATTGGCTTTGGAAGGGTTAATGCTAAAAGATTGGGCCTGCTTGTAAAGCTTTGAAATAGGTGTAGCTATTATCCTTGCTGCTATATATGAGAGTAGGAGCATTGCAACTGCGATAATTAAAAGCAGGATTATATTAACCCTGATATATTCGTAAACAGGGCGGAATAAGCTGCTGTTTTCTACTGCTATGGCAACTGTAAACCCAGTTGAAGCAGATGTTTTATAAAATAAATTTGTATCCTTGTCAAATTTGTATGTCACGACATCATTACTAGTATCCAGGCTAGCCCTTTCTTGTATTGAAGCAAAATATTTATTATCCTTTGTGTCAGAAAAATCGGGGTAAAGGGGGTTGCCATTTGGGTCAAAAATATATATGGATTCGTTGTATGTTGTGGCAATATCTTTGATTTTTCTGTTCATAGAAGAGATAGGGTTTTTTACCTCGATGATACCTTGCGGTATGTTATATACATTATAGTACATTATATATAAAGAAATAAAGGTCGCCCCATAAGAATAAAAACCCTCAAGCCGCCCATCTTTATTACATGACAAAAGTTTGTAATGGGGTGAGGATATAAAAGATTGGTACCAGGCGGATTCTTTTGCGGCACGGGTTGATGTTGATGTATCGAGCCCAACCCCAAAAACGCCACGGTCAAGGGAATATAGGTAAATTTGTACTACGGGTTGGCTAGGGCCTAAAATTGCGGATAGCATATCAATTAATGTTTTTGTATTTTGATTATTGCTATTAGCAGTATTTTTATTTTGTATAGGGGAATCTTCACTAATACTAATATAGTTTGCAAACCGCTCTTTAATCAAATTCGAATAGGCGATATTTTGCGCTACTGTATCAAGGGTTTTTACTTCATTTTCAATATAGGAAGAGATAGTATTTGTGTTTTGGGTAAGCAATAAAAACGCGTTGCCTCTAATTTTACGCGCCTCAGAGAATATAAAAAATGACATTAAAATAATTAATACTGTGATCAAAATATAGAAATAAGTGACAAATAAAGTTGATTGGATGCTTTTTAATTTGTTTCGTTTTTTCATATTCAGGCCTTTCTATTCAGATGGGTAGGTAAAAATATTACATCTATCTGAATCACATTTTACATTCCAAATTTTATTTTCAATCCCTATAATAGAACCATAACACATAAATGTCAATAATGCATAAAAAATCAGTTGATTTTTGAAGATTATCGGCATTGTGCTAAAACAGTTTAAAAGGAGAGAGGAAAAGTTATGGGGATAAAAAAATTAATTGCTATAGGTTTAGTAATTATGATGTGTTTATCGGTTGCTGCCTGCGCGCAAAATGAAGCAGCTAATGATGGGGGCAGCAATGCAGCGGCTACAACTGCTGCACCAGAAGGGGGCCAAGAGGCTGATACTCAAGCTAACGCAGATAACCAAGATATTACGATTTCATTTATGGCTAGCATAGATTGGGTCCAGGAAGCAGAATTAGAGCTGGGCAAAAAATTTACGGAAGAGACAGGGATTAAAGTGGATTATCAAATCGTCCCTTCAGACCAATACCCAAGCTTACTTATGACAAAACTTAATACGGGTGAGTGTACTGATATTTTCGGTGGGCAGAGTGGTAAATTTGATATTCAAACAATGTACAATGTTGAAAAGAATGCACTTGATTTAAGCGGGGAAGAGTGGGCCAAGAATGTTGACGAATTGGCCGCCGCCGAGCTAAGTGTCAATGGCGCTTTATATGGCCAGCCGATGCAGGATGTCTCTAACGTTTGGGCAGTTGCGTATAATAAGCAAATCTTTAGCGATTTAGGCTTAGAAATACCTACATCTTATGCCGGGTTTAAAGAAGTTTGTGATGCAATATTAGCAGCAGGGAAAACCCCTATATATGAATGTGTTGCTGATGGCTGGCACCATGTTGAGTGGTTCCCGGAACCGGCTGTTACTGCTGAAGCAGCGTCGCCTGGGCTTGTAGACCAATTAAATAATAATGAGGCTACTTTTAGTGGCAATGCAACTTTTGAATTGATTTTAAGCCAAATTAAAGAGATGGTTGATTTAGGTTACTGGGGCGAAAATTATATGTCCAATACCTATGCTGATTCTGCTAAGAATATAGCATCTGGTGAATATGTAATGACAATAGCAAACCAAGGGTTTGGTGCAGAGGTTAATGCGGTTGACCCAAGCTTTAGTGTAGATAATATCGGATATTTTGTTATGCCTTTAGCAGATAACCAAACATTAAATGTTAACCCTTCTGGCCCATCAAGGTTTGCTTACTCGGGTTCAGAAAATACAGATGCTGTTAAGCAGTACTTAGCATTTATGGCGACAGATGAAAGCCTTCAATACTTGACTGAAAATGTAGGCAAGTTTAACAAGCTTCCATTTAGCAATGCGCCATCAAAATATACTGAAACTATATCGGAGTTTTATGACAGGTACCCTACTTCAGGGACAGTATTCCAGACAGCTGTAAAATACGTTAACCCACAATGGATGGAAATGGGCACAAATATTTCTGCATTGCTGCTTGGGGAAATGACACCTAGCGAAGTATTAGAGACTATAGACAAGACAAGGGCTGACCAGGCAACAGCGGCTAGCGACCCAGCTTGGGCTAACTAGTTTAAATAAAAATGGGGCCGTCAAATAAACTTGGCGGCTTCATTTTCTGATTAGGAGGAAACGGGTTTATGAATAAGAAAAAAGTTTATCCGTTCTATTTCGTATTAGGTGCGCTTGCGTTATATACGGTGTTGTTTGTAGTCCCAAGTATTATCGGGATTGGGTATTCCTTTACTAACTGGTCGGCATATTCTGATGATTTGAAATTTGTTTGGTTAGATAATTTTAAACTGATCTTTTCGGCGGAAGAAGATTATATGGATATTATTTCTAATACGCTTAAATTTACGGCAGTAACAACTGTTTTAAAAAATGTGCTTGGCTTAGCCTTGGCGCTACTGCTAACAAAATCCATAAGGTTTTTAAATTTCCATAGGGGAATTATGTTTATGCCATCTGTTTTATCAACCCTTATTATTGGCATGATTTTTAAATCTATTTTAGACCCGGCAAACGGCCTATTAAATACTTTTTTAAGGTCAGCCGGTTTGGGTTTTTTGGCGGGCAAATGGCTGGTTACTTCTGAATTAGCCTTCGGGTCTGTTATGGCGGTCGATATCTGGAGGGGTACAGGTTATATTATGACTATTTTAATTGCCGGGATCCTTTCTATTTCCTTAACCTATTACGAGGCGGCGGGTATTGATGGGGCCAATGGTTTTCAAAAATTCAGGTATATTACCTTGCCGCTTATTATGCCAACGTTAGCGACAACAACTGTGCTAAATGTTATCTACGGGCTAAAGGTATTTGATATGATATATGCATTAACAAATGGCGGGCCGGGGAGGACAACAACAGAAGTACTTTATACAGCAGTGTTTAAGCGCTTTGGTACAGGGCAGTACGCAGCCGGGACTGCATTGTCATCAGTGATGTTTTTGTTTATGGCAGTTGTTGGCGTATTTATGATAAGGGTTATGACAAAAGGGGAGGTTGCTGAGTGATGAAGAAAACTTTATATATGGTAATCCGTAACTTGGCTGCATGGGTTATATCATTAATTTCAGCGGCCCCTTTTCTTCTGATTTTATTTAATTCGTTAAAAACCAGCCTGAGTGCCTCAGATATGAACCTTTCTTTACCGGGGCTTCCTTTGCAGTGGGGGAATTTTTTAGAAGTAATTGAAAAGGGCAAGCTTGTAGGCTCTTTTATTAACAGCTGTATCTATACGTTTGGGAGTGTGGCCCTTTGTTGTTTTCTATCTTCACTGGCAGCTTATGTGTTAGCTAGGAACCATACAAAGTTTACAAGGGCAATTTATTTATTCATTGTCTTAGGCATTACTATGCCTATAAACTATGTTGCCCTTACGAGGGTAATGATATTTTTAAATTTAAATGATACTCAGCTTGGGATTGTGCTGTTATATACGGCTATGCAGATCCCTTTCTCTATATTTTTGATTTATGGGTTTGTTTTAAAAATCCCTGTAGAGCTTGATGAAGCGGGGATTATTGATGGGTGTAGCCCAATTAGGCTGTTTGTTGCAATTATATTCCCGTTGTTAAAACCGGCAATAGCAACTACAGTGGTCCTCACATTTTTAAATAATTGGAACGAGTTTATCTCACCGCTTTATTTTTTAAGCAGTTCAACAAAATGGCCTATGACATTATCAGTTTATAATTTTTTTGGGATGTATTTTAAAGATTGGAATATGGTTTGTGCTGATATTGTAATGACAAGTATCCCAGTTGTCTTAATTTACTTGTTTGGCCAAAAATATATAGTGTCTGGTATGACGGCGGGCGCTGTTAAGGGCTAACTATTTTATAAATTATTTTAAATATAATCGGAGGTACGGATGCTAGTTGTAGATAAAAGGCCTAGCCGCAAAATTGTCAAAGTAGAAAGAATTCAAGATACACTTATTTTATTTTCAGGTTACGGTACAATTAAATTAGAACCGAAATCGCCAGAAATTATCCGTGTTGTGTTTACACTTGAGGATATTTTTGCAGAGTGGGAAAAACCAGGCGTTTTAGTTAAAGAAAAGTATGATGGATGGGATTATGAAGTAACCGGGGAAGAAATACATCTGCGGACTGCTAAAATAGATTTATGTATAAATAAAGAGACAGCTTCATTTAAGTATTATGGGCCAAACGGGGAACTGCTATTAAAAGAGCGCAGCCAGGAAAGCAAAGCCCTGGAAGGGTTCGATTCCTTTCGGACAGAAGTTGTAGATGGTACAAAAATAGAACGGGTTGTAACGCCTGATGGGATTAAAGAAGTTGTAAAAGGTGCAGAAAAGGTTTTTGACCGTAAGCTATACAAAACAAGGCTTTACTTGGAATGGCAAGAAAGTGAGGCACTGTATGGCCTGGGCCAACAAGAAGAGGGGTATTTAAACCTTAGGGGCACTACCGCATATTTACATCAAGCCAATATGAAAATTGCTATCCCCATGCTGGTTTCTAATTTGGGTTATGGGATATTAGTAGATACATACAGCCCGATGATTTTCAATGATACAAATTTTGGGTCGTATTTTTTTACAGAAGCGGATTATGAAATGGATTTTTATTTTATATATGGTGCGGATATGGATGGGGTCATAGGCGGCTACCGTTATTTAACCGGTAAAGCTTCGATGCTACCTAAGTGGGTGTATGGGTTTGTACAATCTCAAGAGCGTTATGAAACTGCAGGGGAACTGGTTGAGGTTGTAAAAGGCCATAGGCTAAGGGGTATAGGCTTGGATTGCATTGTGCTTGATTGGCATTATTGGGAAGGCAGCCTTTGGGGGCAGAAATCCTTTGACCCGGCTAGGTTCCCGGACCCAGCTAATATGATGAAAGAATTGCATAGCCTAAATGTTAATTTGATGATATCGGTATGGCCAAATATGAGCAAGGATTGTGGCAACTACAAAGAGTTTGAAAAAAAGGGGCTTTTATTTCAAGCAAGCAGCATATATAACCCGTTTGAAAGTGCAGGCAGGGGCATGTACTGGAGCCAGGCAAATGAGGGGCTGTTTTCGCATGGTGTTGATGCCTGGTGGTGCGATTCTTGCGAACCTTTTACGCCTGAATGGAACCATATTGGGAAACCGGAAGCGGTTACGATGTATCAAGAATTTTATGAAACCAGTAGCCAATATATCCCCGCACAGTATACAAATGCATATGGATTATACCACGCGCAGGCTATGTATGAGGGGCAGCGCGAAATTACTTCGGAAAAGCGGGTTGTTAACTTAATGCGCAGCGGCTATACCGGCCAGCAAAGATATGGGGCTATTTTATGGTCGGGTGATATTTCTGCTGACTGGGTTACTTTAAAAAGGCAGGTAACGGCAGGGCTGAACCTTTGTGCAAGCGGGGTACCTTATTGGAGCCTTGATATAGGGGCTTTTTTTGTGAAGAAAGGCAAGCAGTGGTTTTGGAACGGGGGGTATGAAGAAGGTTATGATGACCTTGGGTATAAAGAGTTATTTACCAGATGGTATCAGTTTGGCTGTTTTTTACCAATGTTCAGAAGCCATGGGACAGATTTCAGAAGGGAATTATGGAAATTTGGGGATGAAGGCAATGTATTCTATGATGCGTTAATAAAAATGAACCGTTTACGCTATAAATTGATCCCATATATTTATTCTATTGCGGCAAGGGTATGGAAAAACGATTATACCATGTTGAGGATGCTGGCTTTTGATTTTCCAGGTGATTTGGAAGCGCTGGACAAGGGCAGCCAATTTATGTTTGGCGATTGCCTAATGGTGTGCCCGGTAACAGAAGCCATGTATTATGAAAAGGATTCAATGCCTTTAGAAACCCCTAAGCTTTGGCCGGTTTATTTACCCGGCGGGGTTGGCTGGTATGATTTTTGGACAAACCAGTTTTATGAAGGCGGCCAGACAATTATGGCGGATGCCACCCTCGATAAAATCCCGATTTATGTGAAAGAGGGGGGGATAATACCAATGGCCCCTTTTATGAATTATGTGGATGAAATTTCAGATGCGCCAATTACTGTACGGGTTTATACCGGGAGGGATGCAGAATTTGAAATTTATGAGGATGAAGGCGACGGTTACCAATATGAGGCCGGGCAATTCGCTGTTACGAAACTTACTTGGTCTGAGGGGCTCCGGAAGCTTGATATCGGTGAACCGGTTGGGTCTTACCCTGGCATGCAGATAAAAAAATATAATACCCAAATTATTAACAAGGTATAGGCCCGCTTTAGTATATATTATAGAAGGAGTTGCCTATGAGTACGTTGGATTTTAATGAAGATCCATGGGTGGTGACGTTTTCGCCCGGAGATTCGCTTGAAGATAAGCTAAAAAAAGCTGCCCATGTAAAACCGAGCCCGGCACAGTTAAAATGGATGGAAAAGGAGTACGTTGCTTTTGTCCATTTTTCTATAAATACTTTTACCGGAAGGCAATGGGGGACAGGTGGCGAAGATATTGGTGTTTATAACCCAACAGAGTTGGACCCAATGCAATGGGTAAAGGTTTGTGCGGATGCCGGGATGAAAATGCTTTTGTTTACGGCTAAGCATCATGATGGCTTCTGCCAATGGGAGACAGTTACAACTGGTTTTTCCGTTAAGGAGGCACCGGTAAAAAAAGATATCGTAGATATTTTGCATAAAGGGTGCGCTGAATACGGCATTGGCCTGGGCCTTTATTTGTCCCCATGGGATATGAACCAGAAATTGCGTGGGTTATGGGGTTCTGAGAAGTATAATGGCTATTTCCTTTTGCAGCTACAAGAATTGCTGACCAGATATGGAAATGTGGGTGAACTTTGGTTTGATGGTGCCTGCAGTGATTATGGGATTTGGAAAGCTGCCCCTTTTTATCAACCGGAGAAATGGTATGATTATATTGAATCGGTACAACCTGATGCGGTATTTAGGATGTACGACCCTTTCTATTTTGCAAGTGTGGGTAAATGGGAAGAGGTTAGGCAAGGGAAAGCTTGCCTTGACTGGCGCGGGAAAGCTGTACGCTGGGTTGGGAATGAAGGTGGCCAAAGCCGGGAGAATGAGTATTCTGTGCAACCGGTATTTGATAGGGAGATTGCTGAAAATGCGACATGGCCTGATTTAGGGGGAGAAAAATATTATAAGGATGCTGTGGGCGCGGTTTGGTATCCATTAGAAGTAAATACCGTTGTACTGAACCAATGGTTTTGGAATGAAGAAACTTCTTTCACGAGGAGCCTTTCTGACCTCATTAATGTCTATTATAATTCTATTGGGAATAATGGTGTGCTTCTTTTAAATGTTAGCCCTGATAATAGAGGCTTAATAACAAGCTGCCAAATAAAACGTTTAGGCCAGCTGAAAGAGTTTGTAAGTAAAACTTTTAGCAACAACAAGGCCTTGGGTTCTAAAATATCTGTAGATAATGAATTGGCTGGCCACGAAGCAGCAAGTATGATTGACAGTGATAAAATGTCGTACTGGGCCCCTTCTGGGGATTGGGATATAAATGAAAGCTCTGTTTCTATCATATTTGAGCTTGGGGAGGTAAAGGAATTTGATAATATCCTTTTGCAAGAATTTATCAGGGAAGGGCAAAGGGTGGCTGAGTGGAGCCTTGAAGCGAGGGTAGAAGGGCATTGGAGGGAAGTAGCACATTATAAAACAATAGGCTATAAAGTAATAAAACGCTTTGAGGCAATTAAATCAGATACAGTACGGTTTAATATAATCCGAAGCTGGGATAAGCCAATGATTAGTAGTTTTGGGTTATACCTTTCCTGTATCCCGGAGGAAGAGGTTGAAGCAGGTGGGGGGGTTGTAAAAGGCCCAGGCCCAGAATTTCAAACATCTGATGGGTTGATACCTGGGTTAAATTATACTTATTATATGGGTGGGATACAGTGCGCTGCATTAATTGAATCGGTGTATTCCGTTAAACCTTTAAAAGTAGGTACCCATACAAAAATTGATACAGGGCCTGCTGAAGCGGAGATTGGTTATTCATTGGCATATAGGGGCTATATTCATATTCCTGCTGAAAGCACTTATACATTCAAGCTTGAGAGCGCAAATGGCAGTGTGTTGTATGTCAATGAAAAATTATTTATAGATAATGATGAGCCGCATGATATAAGATCTGTTGAAAAACAAATTGAATTGAAGGGGGGCTATTACCCTATAAAAGTATATTATACAAGTTTTCGCAATGAGGGTTTATTGAATTTAAGCTGGGCCTGCCCCCATTTTGAAATGGAGGAAATAGGGCAAGGGAACTTTTATCATAAAAAATAAACATTGGAAAGGGGTGGCCGGTTTATAACCACCCCCTTTCCAATGTTTATTTTTATATCATTTTATTAAGCCCTAAAAAATGCCCTCAAGTTGCCTGTTTATTTGGAATGTGGAGGAAATTTAGCTAGGGGGCATGGTAATTTTTGAAAATATTTTTTAAAATAGCTAAAAAATCCCCTTGGTTTTCTACGCGAAATATGTTAGAATTTGCTAAAATATATTTTCCATAATTCTCCGAGGTTTTTACCCACCCAAAATGGGTACCTCGGTAAATTTAAGAATGTGTTGGCAACTGTTCTTAAAAAGAATGCCATTACAGATATGGAGGAAATGCGATGGGCATATTAGCAGTTTATGATACGGTCGGCATTCAAGATTTTATCTTTTCATCAAACAAATTGGCCGAAAATGTGGGGGCGTCAAAGCTGGTGGCAGATGTATTTTGTTTGGAAGGAGGGCCCCTTCCGCAAGTTATAGAGTCAGTCACCAAAAAATCACCAACTGCTTGGGGGGTGAATGACAAATTAAACCCGGAATTAAAAGCAGAGGTCGTTTACCAAGGTGGTGGCAACTCTTTTGTTGCCTTTGATAGCGAAGAAATATTTCAAGAGGTTACTAAGAAATTTTTGGTTGAAGTAAGAAAAAAAGCACCGGGTATCGGTATTGCAGTCGCCGCCGTCGAAACAGATTTTAAAGATACATATAAATCAGATTATCAAAGCTTAATGTCCCGGCTTGCGCTCACCAAGGGCAAATTTAATATCCCTGTGTTTGCCGGGAACCAACCTATTACAAAACAATCAGAAAGGACTGCGCTGCCAGTAAGCTCCTTTGACACAGTCTTCAAGAAAGAGCCAAAAGAATATATGAGCATAGACCAGTTAGCAAAACGTAATAGTTATGAGGAATACTTAAAAAAAGAATATTTAAAAAAAGAAAATGCTAATAACCCGGAAGAAGGTTCAGTTATCAGAAACTTTAACGGCTTAGCCTTTGATAAGGACAAAGATAGCTTAATTGCCATAATCCACGCAGATGGCAACAATATGGGTAACCGGATTATTGAATATATGAAAGATGTAAACAGTTATGACGAAGCTGTGCCGAAAATGCGCCGTATGTCCGAAAGGATTAGCAAGTGTTACAAGAAGGCATTTAATACAACAGTTGAAGCCTTCAAAAAGCAGCATAATAGCTATTTGGATTTGTTGCAGATGAATATAAATTCTCCAGAAGAGGTGCCCATGCCTTTGATAGAGCTGATAAACGATGGTGACGACATAACAGTAGTTATCTGTGGGCGGTTCGCAATAGACTTTGCCGCGAGGCTTCTTAGGGAAATTGAAAAAATTGAGAAGGAAGAGAGCCCTTTTGAAAATTTAGAAGACCCACAGCTAACTGCTTGTGCCGGCGTAGTTATCTATCATTGCCATTATCCGTTTTCGGAGGCCTATAAGCTTGCTGAAAGCCTTTGTAAAAGTGCAAAAGAGCCTTCACGCACTTCTAACGGTAAAGGCTCGTATATTGATTTTCAACTTCATACTTCTGGAAATATAGCAAGCTTGGAGCAACTGCGTGGGCGCCAGTATGAAGTTGGCGGAAAATCAATACTTCGCCGGCCATGGCGTGTGAGTAGCGGGATTGAAGATGAATACCCTAATTTTAAATTGTTTGAGGAAGACATGAAAATTATTAAAGCCCCTAATATGCCGAAGGGCAAATTAAAGGCACTGAAAAATGCCATAAGTATTAGCAACGGCGCTGCGGAAGAAGCCGGAAACCAAATTAGTGAATTAAATTTATTGCAAACAATAAAACAGGAAAAAGAAAAAGCGGGTTCAAACAGTATATATGTGCCCTTGTTTGATATGCTGGAATTATGTGATAACTATGAAAATTTGCTGAACACGGAGGGGAGTAACCTATGACGGTAGATAAAGTAATACGGGTTGAACTTATATCTGACCTTTGCCCGGCTTCCGGAAATGGTTTTGCCGGTGTGGTTGACACTGATGTTTGCTTTGACGGCTTGGGGCTCCCTTATATCCCTGGTAAAAGGTTAAAGGGCTGCCTGCGCGAGTGTGGGTTGGACATCCTTAGCGTA
>JAITVM010000203.1 GCA_031285815.1 Clostridiales bacterium
GATTATTCTGTGAAATCAGATGATATAAAGAATTTATTAAAAGTTTTTAACCGTGGCGGGAGCTTTTCGGGGGGTTATTTTAACTCTTATAGCGGCGGGCATATGATGAGTACCGAGACGCCTAAGAATACTGGCTTTTTTGTTGGGAAGGTAGTTTCATATGACCCAAAGGCGAAGAAATGCAGGGTTAAATTTGTTGAGAAAATAACGCCGGGCGACGGGGTAGAAATCATTACTAAAAAGCTGCCGCATACCGGCACGAATTTAAATAAAGGGGCCGAACCGGGCAAGGAACTGGTATTTGAGGTTGACGGGAATGTTAGCCCAGGCGATTTAGTATATAGGACATTTGACAAACAATTGGCAGACAGTTTAAAGAAATCTTATACAACAGATATTAGGAAGCTTGAAATAAATGCATCGGTAAAAGCTAAAATTGGCAGCCCGCTTTGTTTGTCTTTAAGCCATAAAGGCATAGAAGTACGGGAAGAGGCGGGGTTAGTTACAGAGGCTTTAAACAACCCAATATCAGAAACGCAGCTTATTGGGCGCCTATCGAAGACTGGCGGCACACCGTTTACTTTTAATTTTATCGAATCAGAGGTTGATAGCGGCATTTATATAAACATATCAGAAATTAATGCTTTAAAACGAAAAACAATAGAACTTTTTGAAAAAAAATTCGTAAATAGTTTTTGTAGGGAATATTTGGGCAGTACGCCTGTTTTTTCTGGCAGGGTGCCATATAACCCGGTTAATGCAAAAAAAATAAATGTATCAGTTCCATCCAAACGGGGTTTTGATGCCTCCCTGGATACTAAAGCAGATAATATTTACCTAAGCATATATACGGCAAATGAAGATTTAGAATATTTTTGTAACCAAGCGCTTCAGCATAATAAAAATTTATTCATTGACCTGCCGCTAATAACAAGGGATATGACCTTCTTAAAATCATTTATTGGCAAGGCTTCTGGTTTTGATAATATTAAGGGGTATGTTATTAAAAACTATGGGCAATTGGAAATATTAAAGGGCTCTGGCCTGGAGCTTATATTAGGCAGCAGCTTTAATGTAATGAACAGCCTTTCTTATAGCTTTTTAAAAGGGTACGCAAGTATTGTGGCACTTTCTACAGAGCTTAACTTAGACGAGATTAATAAAATGCAGTGCCCAGGGGCGGAGATTACGGTTTATGGGAAATTAATGCTCATGGCTTTGTGCCAATGCCCTATTGGCAATTTTGCCGGCAAAAAAGGCGACGGGAAATATTGCAGCGAGAGGGGCACAAAAAATAGCTATAGCTTGCGGGATAGGAAAGAATTAATATTTGACATAAGGCCTGATTGCCATGAATGCTTTGCCGGTATTTTTAATGCTGACAAGATTTTAATGACAGACAAGCTGAGCGGGCTATTAAAAGCAAAACCTGAATATATTAAGCTGGATTTTTTTGAGGAAACCGGGGCTGAAATAAAATCTATTATAGCGGCGTATAGCTCCTTTGTGGATGACGATGTTTTTAAATTTACCTTGAGTGGAAATAATATTACCCATGCGCATTTCTATAGGGGCGTTTTATAGAGTAACCAACCTTAAGCAGTTTCAGAATTTAATTACAGGAATTAAAGCTTGGCTGGCTTTACTTCTTTGCATTGCGGGGCGGTGGTCTTATTTACGAGTTAGTTGTACTGCTGTGTAGGTTTTTATTTATATTCTATATAGTGTATTTTTTGATACTTGGTTTAGAATACTTATTGGACGAGCGCCAAATAAAATATTTTAATAGGGGCGTCGTCATTTCAAAACAACGTTTAAATATAATATTTATGCATGTCACGGGGTTTATGCTTCTTGCATATATCCCGGGCACGTTTTCTTTTGATATAGATAAGCTACTCTTGGCCGTTGGCGGGGTTGTGTTTATTATATATGGCTTCTATGCAGCCAATAAAATTTTCCCACAGTCATGCCCTATGTTATGGAGTGGCGTATTTTTTTTATTGGATGTTTCGCTTATAATTTTAGGGCGGCTTGACCATAATTTAGCAAAAAGGCAGCTCTTAATGATGTTTTTGGGACTTACCCTTACATTCTTTATACCTCTTTTCTTGAAAATAATACCTAAATCCTATAACTTGAAATACTTATATTTGAGCCTGGCGACTTTATTATTATTATCAACATTTGCCCTTGGCTCAGAAAAAAATGGGGCCATTAACTGGATAAATATTAATGGCTTTAGTTTTCAGCCCTCTGAGCTGGTCAAATTTTTATTTGTATTTTATTTGGCAGCTGAATTTAAAGGCCGCCTTAGCATTAAAAAACTAATAGCACCAGGTGCTTTTTCAGCCTTTTTTATATTTATACTTGTTGTACAGCGGGACTTAGGCGGTGCCTTGATTTTTTTTATGACATTTATGGTAATGATGTATATTGCTACAGGCAGCGGGGTTTTATTTGGGCTTGGGCTTGGCGCTTTTTCCTTGGCGGCGGGCATAGCATATAAATTATTTAACCATGTTAGGGTAAGGGTCTTAATTTTTCTTGACCCATGGTCGGATTTTTATGGTTCGGGTAACCAGATTTCAAATTCTTTGTTTGCAATTGGGACATTTGGGCTTTTAGGGTCGGGCCTTGGTAGGGGCACCCCGCTCAGCGTGCCCGTTGTTAAGACGGATTTTATTTTTGCTGCAATATGTGAGGAATTGGGCGGTATTTTTGGGCTGTGCTTATTGGCAATCTGTGTTGTGATATACTACCGGGGCGTCCATATTAGCTTAAGGGCCAGCG
>JAITVM010000231.1 GCA_031285815.1 Clostridiales bacterium
TAATTCGCCTATTACATTCTTCTTTTCTGGGCTCAGTTTTCTTCTCATTATAAAATCCCTCCATTTTTTATTTTATCATGGAAGGATCCTTTTTACAGAAAAATTTTTACATGGCCAAACAAAAAGAAGCAACGTATAATGCGCCGCTTCTTTTTGTTTTTGAAATTTAGTTTGACGTAAGGGCCCTATAGGGTTATCTAAGCTTTTCCAGGCCCCAAATCTCTTGGGCATATTGTTCAATTGTCCGGTCGCTGGAGAATTTACCGCTACGGGCTACATTAATTATTGCTGATTCTGCCCACTTATTTTTATTTTTATAGGCGCCATTCACTTTAACTTGTGCTTTAGCATAGCTGTCAAAATCCGCCAGGATAAAATATTCATCAGCCCTTGCCCCATTTAAGCCATTAAGCAAGGATTCATATATATCGCGGAACAAGTCATGGTTATTTAATGAGAAGGTACCGTTAATAAGCATTGTAAGCGCCATCCTTAAGTTATGGCTCATATTATAAATATCCCATGGCCTGTAAGAGTTGGCTTTGTATTTTTGGATAACTTCTTCTGCACTAAGCCCAAAAATAAAAATATTATCTTCCCCAACTTCTTCAAAAATCTCAACGTTTGCACCATCCATAGTCCCCAGTGTGAGGGCGCCGTTTAACATAAACTTCATATTTCCGGTACCGGACGCTTCTTTACTGGCTGTTGAAATTTGTTCGGAAACATCTGCTGCGGGTATTAAGATTTCTGCAAGTGATACACGGTAATTTGGCATAAATACGACTTTTAATTTTTCTGAAACAAATGGGTCATTATTTATCGTATCGGCAACATTATTAATGAGTTTAATAATCTGCTTCGCCATATGGTACGAAGCGGAGGCCTTGCCGGCGAATATAAATGTCCTTGGCTCAATATTAAGGCCGGGGTTGATTTTTAGCTGGTTGTACAGGTTGACTATATGCAGGAGGTTTAATAATTGCCTTTTGTACTCATGCAGCCTCTTTACTTGTACATCAAAAATACTGTTTGGGTCAATATTGATGCCTAGGTTTGATTTTATATAATTAGATAAAAATATTTTGTTATTATGCTTGATACCCATAAATTTATCTTGAAATGCCTGGTCGTTTGCATATTTTTCAACCCCACGCAATTTATCTAAATCCGTAATCCAGCCGCCACCTATTGCATCATCAACAAGCTTTGCAAGTTCTGGGTTACAGTGGGCGAGCCACCTTCTTTGTGTAATGCCATTAGTTTTATTATTAAACCGGTTTGGGTAAAGGTCATAAAAATCTTTGAGTGCTTGTGTTTTTAATATTTCGGTATGCAGCTGGGCAACGCCGTTTATGCTGTGGCTCCCTGCTATAGCCAAATGTGCCATTCTTATTTCGCCATCTGCTATAATGGCCATTTTGCGGATTTTATCTGGATTATTGCCATATTTCTCTATAAGGCTTGCACAGAACCGGCGGTTAATTTCTTCAACTATCATATAAATTCTTGGCAGTAACCGGCTAAAGAGTTCGATAGGCCATTTTTCCAAGGCTTCAGACATAATAGTATGGTTTGTATATGCACATGTCTTTATTGTTATATCCCAAGCATCTTCCCATTTTACATTATATTGGTCTACCAATAGCCTCATAAGCTCAGCAACAGCTACAGAGGGGTGGGTATCATTTAATTGGAACTGGATTTTTTCCGGAATAAGCCTATAGTCATCGTGGGATTCGAAAAATCTTTTAAGTACCCTTTGGAGGGTTGCTGAAATAAAGAAATATTGCTGTTTAAGGCGCAATTCTTTGCCCGAGACAAATTCGTCGGCCGGGTATAAGACTTCCGAAAGGACCTTTGCCAGGTTCTGGTCTTCGACTGCTTTGTCAAAATTCCCACTATTAAAAGATTTTAAATCAAATTTATTTTTAGCTTCAGCATCCCAAAGCCTTAGCGTATTAACGATATTATTATTATACCCGACGACTGGGTAGTCATAAGGGACTGCTATGACAGAGCTATAATCTTTTTGTACAAATGTATATGTCCCGTCATCATTTTTTTGAGGCTCAACATGGCCGCCAAATTTTACTTCAACAGAGTACTCTTGACGTTTTATCCCCCAAGGGTCGCCGCTTTCTAGCCAGTTGTCGCCAGTTTCCATCTGATAGCCATCTACTATAGATTGTTCAAAAATACCATAGTGGTACCTGATCCCGCAACCATATGCGGGGTAGTTAAGTGTAGAAAGCGAATCCAGAAAACAAGCGGCTAGCCTCCCTAAACCGCCGTTACCAAGCCCTGGGTCACGTTCGGACCCTTCAACTAGGTTAAAATCAATTTTGAGCTCTTCTAAAACTTCTTTAACTTGGTTGTATAAGCTAAAATTGATTAGCGAGTTGCCTAAAAACCGGCCCATTAAAAATTCCATACTCAAATAATAAACAATCTTGCAATCCGTTTCCATATACCTATCATGGGTCTCTATCCATTTATCAGTAATTAGGTCCCGAATAGTGAAGGTAAGGGCTTCGTAAACTTGTTCGGGGGTTGCGTTGCTTATTGTTTTGCGGGAGAGTGTCTTCACATTTTCTATTAGCTGCTCTTTTAGGTCTTCTTTAGAAATTAACATAATTTCCTCCTTAATAGTTGGAGCAAATCCGTTTGACATAAAGCCAAGCCGGAATTGCTATAGTATATAATCTTATCGTCATAAATATAGGTTTTCCAATTATATTGATTGTGAATCAGAAACTATAAGGTAATTATATTAAGAAATAAATTATTTGTCAAAATTTAGAGCCTATCAAAGGTAATTTATCATTAATATACCTGTAATAAAACCAAAACAAGATATTATAGTTGTTATTTTGCTATTATAAAAATTTTTTGATTCAGGGATAATTTGCCCGCAAGAAATATAAAGCATTACGCCGCCGGCAAATGATAGTGAAAGGGCAATCAACGCCCCTGATATTGACGTTATAAAACCGCCTAACAATGCCCCGGCAGCCATAGGGAGGCTTAAAAGCAACCCATAAACAAAAAGCCTGTAGCTTGAAAAACCTGCCTTTCTTAGTGGGATACAAATAGCGAGGACTTCGGGCAAACAATGTATAGCTATTAAGACAGAAAATTTTATCCCCAAATTGTAGTTGATACGGAGCATAGACCCCAGCGCCATGCCTTCGGGGAAATTATGTAACGACATCCCCAAGCCAATTAGGGTGCCGGTTTTTAATAATTTATTATTATGTATGTTAGTGTAGTCAAACCGGTTTTCTACAAAAATGCTAAATACAACCCCTAAAAGTATCCCGGCTATGCTAAAATATAACCCACAAGCTATAAATGCTGTGGGCAATATTTCGAAACAGATAAATGATAACAAAAGCCCGCCAGTAAACCCCATGAGTGCACCAATAAAGTTATCCGCTATTTTTTTTGTAAAGTAGGAAAATATTATGCCAAGAATAAAAGATGCCACAGAAACGGTATATGCAATAGATATTATATCAAGCATAGCTGTTACCTCCATTTTTAAATACATATATTCTATTTATATACGCTTGTGTTATTTAAAATGCTTGAAGTGGCTTATTTTTATAGAAATGCGTTACCACAGGGGCAGGTTATAAAAATGGCAAAATTTTAGTTGATTTTTAATAGGGTTAAGGTATAATAATAAACTATAGGGGGCTTTGTGGCCCTTTTTTGTTTTCCTATAATTAATTTTTTGAAAATTTTTATTAAAACCTGTAGAGGGGAGAAATAAATTTGTCTTTTTTAAATAGCCAGAAACCTATAATAAAGGAATTAATTTCACTGCTTATGCAGAAATTTGAATATGCATCTGTATTGGGTACAGATGTACAAGGCAAACGTTATTTTGTTAGCAGTAAAATTACTACTATTTCTGACAACAGCTGGGCCGAACGCGGATTTGTAGTTAGGGTTTATAAAGGTGGCAGGTATTTCGAGTATTCAGTTAATGAAATAGAAGATATCCACAAAATCACAAAAGAAATAACAGATTTTGTGGATATCTCTATAGCAGGTGATTATATAAGTTACCCGAAGATAGTGGAGCAAGAAATTATGGAATCCTTTAATAAACCTGTTAAGTATGCCCTTGGTGGCATAAGCCCGGAAAAAATTATCCACAAGTTACGTTCCATAGTTGAAAAAGCTTATACTATAACAGATAAGCTTGTGGACTTTAGGGTAGTTTTATCTACCACACATGTTTCAAAAATATTTATATCGGATAAAAAAGACCTCTGCCAAGATTATACATGGTCTGAAGGTTACCACATTGCACTTGTGAGGGGAAACAACGCAACAAGGCAGTCCTCAAAAAGTTTTTCCGGCCTAAAAGGCCTAGAGCTAATTGACGTGCTGGAAACCGGGGTTGATGAAACTGTTGAATCGGCATTAAAGCTACTGGATGCAAAAACTATTGTGCCGGGGGAATATGATGTTGTGTTTGCCCCGGGCATTGTTGGCATTATTGTTCACGAGGCTTTTGGGCATGGCGTAGAAATGGATATGTTTGTTAAAGGCAGGGCTAAGGCAATAGAATATTTGAATAAAGAAGTTGCGTCGCCACTAATAAATATGCGGGATGGCGCCAAGTCATGTGAACAGGTTTCTTCCTATTTATTTGATGATGAAGGGACGCTGGGGTCAGATACATTAGTAATAGAAAATGGGGTTTTGAAAGCAGGCATATCGGATTTATTATCGGCGCTTAAATTAGGCTCTGTGCCGACAGGCAACGGGAAGCGCCAAAATTTTGAACAAAAAGCCTATAGCCGTATGACAAATACTTTTTTTGAACGCGGGGACTCGGATTACCATGATATGATAAAATCAATAAAGCATGGCTTTTTTATAGAAAAAGCGTCAAGCGGGATGGAAGACCCAAAAGATTGGGGGATACAAGTAATGGCCGTTTCAGCCATTGAGATTATTGACGGCAAACTTACGGACAATATATACGCGCCAATTGTTTTAACAGGGTATGTGCCTGATTTATTAAAATCAATAAGCATGGTATCAGGCGATTTTGAGATGTATGGCTCAGGTGCATGCGGAAAGGGCTACAAAGAATGGGCTAAAGTTTCAGACGGCGGGCCATATATCAAAGCAAAGGCGAGGTTGGGCTGATGGTTGAAAAAATAATAAGCGTTTTAAAAAACTATAAAGATATAGATTATAAATTGACAGAGGTAAAAAAAGAGCGCCTCGAAAATTATTTTGTTAAGAAACAGCGTGAAATAGACAGGCTTGTTAAAACAACACATTATTATTTAACAGTTTATACTACTTTTGAAGAAGATGGGGAGAAATACCGGGGCTCTGCAGCTATTGAAATTTACCCTTCAACGGGTGGTTTAGAAAGCCCGATAGATGAAGCTATTTTTGCAGCCGGCTATGTTAAGAATAAATATTACCCGCTGGTAAATTGTAATTTGGCCCCACATGGCGGGGTTGATACAGATTTAGGCGGAATGGGGCAGGCGGATGCAATGAAAAGCTTACAGGCTGCCTTATACTCACAAGACAATAAACAAAACGGCTTTATAAATTATTCTGAATTTTTTGTTAGCAAATTAAACTATAGGGTAATCAATTCGAAAGGCTTGGATATCTCGTTTACAAAACACAAAGCCTTTATAGAGTCAGCGGCAACCTGGAAAGAAAACAATAAAGAAGTGGAATTTTATGAATCATATAATTTAAATGAATGTAATACCGGGCTAATTAGCCAAAGGGTAGGGAAGCTGTTTGAGTATGCCGCCCAAAAGACGGCAGCTATAAATATGCCTAAAATTTCAGGTATAGATGTAGTCCTATCAGGTGAATGCATAAAGCGTTTTTTTGAATATTTTTATACTAACTCAAATGCTTCAAGCGTTTATAACGGCCAATCTGTTTTTAAAGTAGGGGGCGATGTCCAAGGCAGTAGCTATAATGATAAAATATCCATGTCCTTAGCGCCATTTTTAAAAGGGTCAACAGAATCGGCCCAGTATGACAGTGATGGTTTTGCCCTTGATAACCAAGAGGTAATTAAAGAGGGGGTACTGTTAAAATATTGGGGCGATATTAGGTATTCATATTATTTAGGCATAGCCCCAACCGGTTCCATCGGAAATTATATTATTAGCGGGGGGACATATTCCAATGGCGATTTACGGTCCGGGGAATTTCTAGAAATAGTTTCGTTTTCAGATTTTCATATGAATTCTGTTACAGGCGATTTTGGTGCGGAGGCCAGGTTAGGGTTTTATTGCAAAGGCGGCGAAAAAACTGCTGTAACGGGGGGCTCAATATCTGGGAATATCAAAAATGTTTTAGGTGAAATAAAAATGTCTAAGGGGCAGATGCAATTCAATAATTTTGTGGGCCCGGAAGCAATCAGGGTTAAGAATATAAACATTGCGGGCATA
>JAITVM010000291.1 GCA_031285815.1 Clostridiales bacterium
AAACTGTTAACAAGAGGGTGCCCGTAATTGCCGGTGCAGGCAGCAATGATACTGGCCATGGCGTAAATTTAGCAAGGTCGAGCCAAAAACATGGGGCGGATGGTTTACTTGTTGTGACGCCTTATTATAATAAGACAACTCAAAAAGGTTTGATTGAACATTATTCAGAATATGCTAAAAATGTTGATATCCCAATTATTATATACAATGTCCCTTCACGGACAGGGTTAAACGTAGAACCAAAAACTGCATTGGCCCTTTCGCAAATAGAAAATATTATTGCCATAAAAGAAGCAAGCTCTAACCTTGAATATTTAGTTAATTTAACAGAACTTATAAATGGGAAGATGGATATATATTCAGGAAATGATAATGAAATAATACCGGTTTTATCATTAGGAGGTATAGGCGTCATTAGTGTAATTGCTAATGTTGTGCCGCGGGAAGTCCATGATTTATGTTATAAATATTTTGATGGGGATTTAAAAGGGGCGTTGGGCTTGCAGCTAAAACTATTACCCATATTCCGGGCTGCCTTTTGTGAAGTTAACCCAATACCAATAAAGACAGCGCTTAAATATTTAGGTTATAAAGGCTACCACTTTAGGCGCCCTTTGACTACAATGCTTCCGGAGCATGAAGAATTGCTTGTTTCTGAATTAAAAAAACTTAACCTTATAAAATAACTAGCAAGCAATAAAAACTATAGCCCAGCAGAGATTGGTTTGCTTAAGGCATAGTTTTTATTGCTTTCCTTGATTTTACAGACAAAAGGATTTGATATTATGATAAAAGTTATAGTGAATGGCTATCATGGAAAGATGGGCTCGATTATTTGTAGCCTATTAAATGAAGACAGCCGTTTTGAGATAGTAGCTGGGGTAGACCCTTTTAGCCCAAATTATTCGGAGCCTTTTCCAAGTTTTGAAAAGATTGAAGACTGCGATATATTTTCTGATGTTATAATAGATTTTTCTACGGCAAAAGCAGTAGGGGATTTGGCCAGGTATGCAGTTGATAAAAAAACCCCTGTTGTTATTTGTACCACAGGGCTTAGCAAAACGGATATTGAAAATATAAAAATTGCGTCCAGTACAATACCTGTTTTTAAATCTGCCAATATGTCACTAGGGATAAATCTGATATCTTCCATATTAAAACAAATATCCAATGTATTATATGATGCTAACTTTGACATAGAGATTGTGGAAAAACACCACAATCAAAAATTGGATGCGCCATCCGGCACCGCCTACTTATTGGCAGAAAGTATTAAAAGCTCGGTTGGGGATATTGGTTATGCATTTGACCGGTCTGCCAAACGTGGGAAGCGCCCAAAAGGTGAAATTGGTTTTCATGCTATCCGTGGCGGGACTATTGTAGGCGAACATAATATTATTTTTGCTGGCACAGACGAGGTAATTGAGATAAAACATACGGCTTATTCAAGGGCTTTATTAGCAAGGGGTGCAGTAAAGGCGGCAGGGTTTATTTATGATAAACCTCCTGGGCTTTACGACATGCAGGATTTGCTGAAGGGGCTTTTAGGGTAAGGCTGCTATAAAATAATGTTTAAAACCCGCATAAAAGAAATGGTGAACCGTTACCCGCCAAGTAGGCAAATAAAAAAATATAAATTGTTTCTGCCAGTGGTTATAACCTGCTGGCATTTTTTATGCTACCTGGAAAAAGGATTGATGCTTCCCCATTGGCCATTATTAATGTATTTGGCCCTCCCATGGCAGGCAAGGGCTTAATGCATGTAAGAAAGTATATAGAAAGTACATCTGCAACTCCAGCAGCTGTACAACAAATACGAGGTATCCAATCCACCTACATCAAGTTAATGGCTCCGACATAAACACGCTGCTAAAAGATGGGCTGGGTTGAGGCCATCATTATTGGGTAGGGTAAAAGGCATATATAAACATTTTTACAAAATATTTATATATTTCCTAGAACGGGTAAATGCATTACCTATCCTATTCTCGTCTTTAAATTCCTTTGTTTTTATTCGCTCTTGAACTTTTTTCATTATTTCTGTGGCTATTTGTTCAGCTAACATAAAAAAACCTCGCATTAAATTTTATTTTAATACAAGGTTTATTATTTTCTTATTGTTTTGTCAAGATTTTCTTAAGTTGACGACATTGCCCGTCAAACGGGTGGCCTTTATAAGCATATTCCCGTTTTTTGTTATATCCGCATAATCCTTGCTATTTATGAAATTATCAATCGCCTGAACAACTTCATCGGGCTGTTCATAGTGAATATAATGCCCGGAATCCATAAGCCGTAGCTTACTATTTGGATTTGCGTTAAGACAGTCTTGATGATATTCCAACCAAGATTTTACCGCCCCCGTTGTTTTACTCGCGTCATCATTTGCTTTAGAAACAAGTATTAGCTGCGGTATAGAATCCGGAACGCTTTTATCAGCAAGGTATTTTGCGTTATCGATGGTATTGTCAATCTCATTGATGATAGTTTTATTTAACATCATTTTACGTTCGTAATAGACGCTTTCTTTTTGCTCGTCCGGGTCAAGCCCCGGAGCCTGCGCCTGTGTCATCAAGCGGAGCAGGCCGGTATATTTCAGCGCCATAAACACTGGTTTCGCCTGTTTGTATTCTAATAATTCAGTATCGCTTTCAGCTTCGCTTGGTATCGCGTTATCAAGCAGTATCAGAGCTTGTACCTTTTCGGGGTATTTTATCCCATAGCCTGTTGCATAAAAACCTCCTAAGCTATGGGATACAAACGTATATGGAGCTTGTATTCCGGCGTTTGAAAGGGCATCGTCTATTTCAGAAACTATATTTTGTATCGTTCGGTCTGATTTTGTTTCCTCACTCATACCATACCCAAGATAATCAAGTGTAACAACTGAGGCCGATTCGGACATCGGCTCCCATAAAGCCTTATAGTTATAATATGCTGAGCCGCTGCCGAAGCCGTCTAAAAACACATAAGTTGGTTTCGTGGAATACTGTATCTTGGAAAAGACATGAACTTTTCCGTTAGCAGTTTCAACCATGCTGCCCGGCTTCGTATATTGTTTTCCTTCATAAACAGAGTATATTCCATTAACGAAACAGGTTAATAATACAATGCATGCAAGACCCACGATAATACGAGTAATAATTTTCAGTAACTTTTTTGCCATAATATACACAAACCTTTCCTTTCTATTGTTTTTGCAGTTATGTATTTTGAAGACAATCTAATGGATTATGGGCAAGTTAAAACGGCATTGTTTTTGTACCATTTAGTATACGGCGCTGAGTTTTCGTTGTCTGAAAAAATATGCGCACATGGAAAATTGATATTTCGAGTAAATTTCAATTCATGGGTTTGCCGCCGAAAATGCTTGCGTTGGGTGAATGTGGCAGGGCAGGGTACATTTTATTATAGCACGCTCTGATGCTTTATATTTGTTTTGACTTTATTTGGATTAACTATTAGAATTGAAATAAGGCAGTAAAATTTTTTTGTGTTGGTTAAAGAGTAAATACTCTTAATTTAATTATAAATTTTGTAAAGAAGTGGTTATTATGATGTATAGGCCGGGCTTAAGCAGGGTTTTAGGTTTAGAAAATAAAGCAGTGCTATCTTTTGTGGGTGTAGGTGGCAAAACATCGGCAATGTTTTTAGTTGCTGAAGAAAATGTAGGCAAAAAGGTTTTTTTAACGACCACAGCCAAAATATATATACCCAAGAACCATAAACTTATTTTGGGCGATAGTGCCGCTTTTGATTACGAAGCCCAAAGGGGCGTAAATGTTATAGGGAACCCAGACAATAATATCAGCAAAATTAAATCGCTATCGTTTAATATCCTAGAAAAGATTTACCCTAGGTATGATTTAACTTTGATAGAAGCTGATGGTTCAAAAAATTTGCCGTTAAAAGGCTGGGGTGAAAATGAGCCGGTTATTTTTAAAGCTACTACCCACACAATAGGCATTGTTACTTTAAATGGGCTTGGCAAGGTTGTATCGTTCGGGAATGTACATAGGCCGGAGAATTTTATACAAAATACAGGCGCGTATTTAAATGCCCCAGTTACAGCCAAGCATATTGCATTGATGGTAACAGGCCAGTATGGCATGTTTAAAAATAGCTCAGGCAAACGTATATTAATTATTAACCAAGTGGAAGATTTGGATTCATTTAAATCGGCAAACATACTAAAGAAATATATTTTAGAATCAGGGTTTAATATAGATATGATTATTACCGGGAGCGCTAAGCAAAATAAATGGATAGTGCTATACAAGGCAGCTTAGCTTAAATGGTATTGACTATGCTTGAATCAGCAAAACAAATCTGACATCATATATTATGTACTGTATTTTCTCTTTTATTTTACTGGCCCCTGTTGACATTGATATTGTATTTTGTTAAAATTTTTTAAATTGTACTTTAAGTATAAGTATAGCATTTATATAGTATTGGATGGTTTTAGTTAATAGGTGGTTGGGGCTGCCTGTAACTAATTAAAAAATAAAATGCTATTGTTATGGATTTATAAACCTCGTTAGTTAACTAACCGGGGTTTTTTTAAAAATATTGTCAGAAAGGTGTAGTTATATGAAAAGGCACGTACTTTCAATATTGGTTGAAAACCATTCTGGCGTCCTGAGCAGGGTAACAGGTCTTTTTTCACGCCGCGGGTACAACATAGACAGCCTTAGTGTTGGGACTACAGAAGACCCAAAATTATCTAGGATTACTATTGCAACAACTGGCGACGAAAGGATTATTAACCAGATTTCAAAACAAGTAGATAAACTTGTAGATACGGTAAAGGTAGTCGAATTAATACCGGACGAATCGATATACAGGGAAATCGCACTTATAAAAGTTTCAGCAAATTCCAAAATCCGCCCTGAAATAGTTGGCATAGTCGAAATTTTTAGGGCTAATATTATTGATGTGTCTACAGAAACGATTACCGCAGAGATTACAGGCAACGAGTCTAAAATTTTGGCTTTTGTCGAACTAATGGAGCCATATGGCATAAAAGAGTTAGTACGGACAGGGGTTACCGGCCTTCAGCGTGGGGCCAATATTATAAAAGAATATAATGAGTTGGAGGATTAGTTTACATGGCAAAATTATACTATCAAGAAGATTGTGATTTGGGGTTGTTAAAAAATAAAACAGTCGCTATTATCGGATATGGTTCGCAAGGCCATGCCCATGCATTAAATTTGCATGAGTCCGGTGTTAATGTCATAGTCGGGCTGTATGAAGGCAGCAAGTCATGGGAATTGGCAGAAGGGGCTGGGCTAAAAGCTGATACTGCATTTAATGCCGCTAAAGCGGCTGATATAATAATGATACTGGTTAACGATGAGAAACAAGCACAGCTTTATAAAGAAAGCATTGAGCCTAACCTTTCAGAAGGTAAATACTTAGCTTTTGCCCATGGCTTTAATATTCATTTTGGCCAGGTAACCCCGCCATCTAATGTAAACGTATTCATGATAGCGCCTAAAGGCCCAGGGCACACAGTTAGGAGCCAATATCAAGAAGGCCGTGGGGTACCATGTTTGGTTGCTGTGTATCAAGATTATTCTGAAGACACCAAAGATATTGCACTTGCTTATGCAGCCGGCATAGGCGGGGCTAGGGCCGGGGTTTTAGAGACTACGTTTAAAGAAGAGACAGAAACAGACTTATTTGGTGAACAGGCAGTCCTTTGTGGCGGCGTGTCTGAACTTATGAAGGCTGGCTTTGAAGTTTTGGTTGAGGCAGGGTACCAGCCGGAATCTGCTTATTTTGAATGCATGCATGAAATGAAGCTCATAATAGACTTGGTTAACCAAGGCGGTCTTAGCTATATGAGGTACTCTATTTCTGATACAGCAGAATATGGTGATTACCAAATTGGGACGAGGATAATTACAGAAAGCACTAAAAATGAAATGCGTAAAGTTTTAAA
>JAITVM010000319.1 GCA_031285815.1 Clostridiales bacterium
ATCGCCGCCGCGCAAACCGCAGATGAGTTGAAAACAGTTCTGCTGCATATGATTGGGCAGGCAGAAAAGTTGATTGCAGCACAAAGCCGCCCTAAAAACCCACTTGTCAAAAAAGCGGTGGCGCACATTCGCCTGCATTATACATCAGACATCACGCTGGAATCAATTGCGGCGGGCATTCCGGTCAACCCGTCGCATTTGAGCCGGATTTTCAAAAAAGAAACTGGCGAAGCGATTACGGAATACATCAATAAATTCCGTGTTGAAAAGGCTAAAGAACTGCTATTAACATCTGAAATTTTGGTTTACGAAGCCGCGAGTACCGTCGGGTTTAAAGATTCCACGTATTTTTCGCAGGTTTTCAAAAAATACACAGGCATGAGCCCGAAGGATTTTAAAAGCGCAAGGCCGTGATTACTAAACGCAGCAGAGGGGGCCCGTGACTGGCAGCCATGATATTCGCCCCCCCCCTTGTCTCCATTAAAAAAACCGCTTAAAATTAATATTTTTTGCGGCTTTTTTTTATTCGGTTTTTGATTAGGTTCCTATCCAAGGCCCCGGTTTATTAAACATCACAGTTTTTTATACTCTATCAATTCAACTTCTTCCCCGTTAGGCCCATCTAGGAAGCATAATGTGGTAGTGGGCACCGGTGAAAATTCATTTTTTATATTGTATCCATTGGATGCCAACCGTTCTTTTATAGTTGCTAGGCTATCTACCTCAAAACCTATGCTGAAGCCGGAATAAGAAATATTTGTATCAGAGGGGACAAGTTCTAATTGTGCCTCGTCAGCTTTGCCAAAGAACACCATCTCACTATCCGGGCCAGCCGGCTGCCTACGGACAATAGGTATTTCCAGTAAGTTGTTGTAAAATGTTATTGATTTTTGCATGTCCTTAACATGCAGGGTAACAAGTGCAAACTTCATATTAATATCATCCTTTCATTAATCCATCCGTACCCTTTCCTACATATTATTATATGGCTAGTTTCAAGAGAAGGCAAGATAGTGGGCTTATCAAATTTTTGCCCCAAACCAGCAACAGGCCCAAGTACCGCCCGCCTATAATAATTATTTGCCACCTGCGCCATAGAGCAAAACTCCACAATAATACTTTGCATACCACACACACCTATAGCTTAAGGCTACATTTTTTATAAAAAGGGCTATATTTTACAACGGGGTTTTATATTAATTTTAATTTAGTTGAATAAAAAACTAAATTTACCAATATAATCTTAACAAGGGGACTTGTTCCGCCGAAAATGCGTTTAAGCGCCCGCTTTTTTTGCTTGCAAAAACATTAAGCCGGGCTGGGGCTGCTATATTTATAGAAAGGTTAGTATAAGGAGGAGCGTATGCAAAAAAGAAACTATAAAAAACAAGAGGGAAAAACGTATAAAGATTCGATGTTTAACCAGGCAATAGCGTCGGCTATTGTAATCGCCGCGGTAATACTTTTAAACTTAATAGACACTAAAGGGGGCATGCAGATTAAAGATAGGGTAAGGGCGGCAATAAATAAAAACATGAGCCTTGACGATTTTAAAAAATCCACGGTTTATGTAACCGATTATGTAACGGAAAAAATTATGTCCTTTAAAAACCCGGGCACGGATGGGGCCGAACAAAGGTTAGCCCCTGATACCCCCCAGGGCGGGGCCGGCCAGCCGGATAGGGTTGACCAAAGTGTTTTGGAAAACCTTTTGCAACAGGAGGACAGTGATAAAAAAAAGCAATTAGTTCCGGAATAGATTTTTTTTCCGGGACTGAAATAATTAAAAAAGAAGCATGGCTTAACCCGTTAAGCGGAGTGATAACATCAAGCTTTGGCGAACGGGTTAACCCTGTTTTAAATAAATGGGAATTTCATGATGGGATAGATATTGCTGCAAATATTGGCACAGAGGCTGTGGCAATGCTGTCGGGGGTAGTGGCGGAGGTTGGCACATCGCCTACGTTTGGGAACTATTTAAAATATGAAGCGCAAAAACAAGGCATTGCCATTATGTATGCACATTTACAAAAGGTACAGGTAAAGGAAGGCGAAGAAATTAAACAAGGCGGCGTGGTCGCCCTTACCGGGGATACAGGTTTATCAACAGGCCCGCATTTACATGTCAGCATTTGGGAAGGCGGCACACTCAGCGACCCTATGGATGCCATCGATTTGCCGTATTCTAACGATGTAGTAAAAGAGTATGCATCTAGGGGTGAAGGTATAGAATGAGGAAATTCTTAGCTTGGGTTGTTTTTTTTGCCGCAATATATTATTTGGGCTTAATGGAAATGTTTGCAGTTTTGTTTTTGGTAGTGAGCCTGCACGAAATGGCGCATGTTTTCGCCGCTTTATTATATGGCTTGAGGCTTGAAAAAATCGGCTTAATGCCTATAGGCCAGTTTGCGGTTATAAAAAACCTTGAGCTCCTGCCGGGCAATAAAAGGGCTTTGGTTGTGTTGGCAGGCCCATTGTGCAACATTATACTGGGGCTGTTTTTTTATATTTTTTTTGAGGGCAAATTTGAGTTGTTCATGCAATATAATTTCGTAATCGCTTTTTTTAATTTGCTGCCTTCGGTACCATTAGACGGGGGGAAATTGTTTCAGATATATTTTGGGAATAAAATTGGGGTATTGCGGGCGAATAAGCTCCTGATAAAAATTAGCCGCGTAATCAGCATAATAATAATAATTTTAGGCGTAATACAATGCATTTTATTCAAATATAATATTTCGCTTATTTTGGTTGGGGCATACATATATAATATTTTAGAGCGCGAGAATTTTAATATGGCTACAGTGTTTTATAAGGTTTTGCTTAATAAGCACAATAACTATAAAAAACGGATAATACCCATAGAACATATTTTGCTGCCTAAGGATACAAAAATAAAAACTATTTTAAATAAGCTTTGCTGGGATAAATATTTTGTCTTTAACATAATGGTTGATGAAAAAATCCACAAGCTGTCAGAGCATGATTTTTCCAGGTATGTATTTAATGTTGGGATACACGGGGATATGTATGATATTATAAATTCCTATTACTAAAATTAATTGGGGCGGAAGCCCTTTTTTTATTGTGGCTAACCCGGGGCCTAAAAAATTATGGACGCCTGATTTTTTTTTTGGTATAGTATTAAAAAAATAATTGAAGGGGCAATTATAAATGGGCAAAAAGATTGTTATAGCATTAGGCGGGAATGCGCTGGGCAATAATTTAAAGGAACAGATGGAAGCGGTTAAGGTAACGGCGTCGGCAATAGTTGATATGGTTGCAGAAGGGCATCAGGTAGTTGTTGCGCATGGCAACGGGCCTCAGGTTGGCATGCTTAAAATTGCTATGGACGAAGCCTCTAAATCTGAAGCGAAGACAGAGGCCATGCCCCTATCGGTTTGTGTAGCGATGAGCCAGGCTTATATCGGCAATGATTTACAGAACGCTTTGCGTACAGAATTATTGAACAGGGGGTTTAATACGCCAGTTGCAACTATTGTGACCCAAACAGTTGTGAGTAAGGATGACCCTGCGTTTCAAAACCCAACAAAGCCTATCGGCAGCTTCTACAGTAAACAAGAGGCTGAACAAATGGCTGCCAAAGGCGAAAACATGGTTGAGGATTCAGGCAGGGGCTGGAGGAAAGTGGTCGCTTCACCAAAACCTATTGATATTATAGAAAAAGAGGTTGTCAAAACAATGATGGAAGCCGGCCAGATTGCAATTTCGGTAGGCGGCGGCGGTATACCGGTTATAGCTGAAGGCAGCTCATTAATAGGCGCGCCGGCGGTTGTTGATAAAGATTTTGCTTCTGCGCTCCTGGCTAAAGAAATTGGCGCTGATACATTAATTATTTTAACGGCGGTTGAAAAGGTTGCAATTAATTTTGGCAAGCCAAACGAAGAATGGCTGGACGAAATTACAATTGCAGATGCGCAGAAATATATAGAAGAAGGGCATTTTGCACCGGGGTCTATGCTGCCAAAAGTTATGGCGGCAATGGGCTTTGTTTCAACGGGGGGCGATAAGGTGGCTTTGATTACGCTTTTAGGAAAAGCTAAGGAAGGTATTTCCGGCAAAACCGGGACCAGGATAGTTAAATAAGCTAAAAGGCCCTTGAAACAAACAAAAAAAACCATTATATTATTAGGTATATTGGCATAATATTTAATGCGAGGTGGACGAA
Organism: Clostridiales bacterium; assembly: GCA_031285815.1. GTDB lineage: Bacteria > Bacillota > Clostridia > Lachnospirales > JAITVM01 > JAITVM01. The sequence continues at coordinate 4,190 of JAITVM010000319.1, forward strand.
CTGTTTAAGATAATAAAAAAAATACAATTAACAGGCGATATTTTTTGGATGGATGTATTAGCGCCCCGGGTTGCCCGGTCAGCATTGCCCGGCCAATTTATTATTTTGAAGGCGGACAAGGCGGCGGAGAGGATACCGCTTACGATATCCGGCTATGACCGGGGGGAAGGCGTTGTATCTATAGTTATACAAGTGGTTGGCAAAAGCACAAAAAAGATTGTTGAATTTGAAGAAGGCAGTTATTTTGAAAGCTTCGTTGGGCCTTTAGGCAAAGCGTCAGAATTAATAGGCGAAGATATTGAAAGCCTTAAACAAAAAAAGATATTATTTGTTGCCGGTGGCTTGGGCAGTGCGCCTGTTTACCCACAGGTTAAATATCTGTATGGTATGGGCATAGATGTGGATGTAATTATGGGCTTTAGGAATAAAAACCTAGTTATCCTTGAAGAGGAAATGAAGCTTGTGGCGAAAAATGTATATACATGTACAGACGACGGGAGCTATGGCTTTAGTGGCAACGTTACAATGCTTTTAAATGACCTGGTTTTAAACCAAGGCATTAAGTATGATTTAGTTATTGCGGTTGGCCCGGTTGTTATGATGAAATTTACTTGCCTGGCTACAAAAAGCCTCGGCATTAAAACAATAGTTTCCATGAACCCGATTATGGTTGATGGGACCGGTATGTGCGGGGCATGTAGGCTGACCGTGGGCGGCAAAGTAAAATTTGCATGCGTTGACGGGCCGGAATTTGATGGCCATTTAATAGATTTTGATGAAGCTATGCGCCGCTTAAGGCTGTATGAAACCCAAGAAGGGCGCGGTATCCTGGAAAAATCGGAACCGGGGCAAGAGCATGCGCCTAATTGTGTTTGCGCACAGGCTGATGAATTGTTTAACACGCTGGAAGGCCACGACAGAAAAAAACGGGTCCCAATGCGGGAACAGGGGCCTAAAGAGCGGGCGGCCAATTTTAATGAAGTTAATTTTGGGTATTCGCTTGAAGAAGCGAAACTTGAAGCAGATAGGTGCTTAAATTGCAAAAAACCGAAATGTGTGGAAAAATGCCCGGTTATGATTAATATACCTGCATTTATTTCTGAAATTAAAAACGGCGCTATTGATAAAGCGCTTAGCATAGTTTCAGACGCGACAAGCCTGCCGGCTATTTGCGGGCGCGTTTGCCCGCAGGAGGCCCAGTGTGAAGGTGCGTGCATAGTGGGCATTAAAAACGAGCCGGTAGCAATCGGCAGGCTTGAACGGTATTTAGGCGATTATGCTATAAAGGGGGGCATAAGCCCTTCTAACGAAGCTAAGCCGAATGGCAAAAAAGTAGCAATAGTCGGCTCGGGCCCGGCTGGGCTTGCTTGCGCCGGGGATTTAGCGAAAATGGGCTATAAAGTAAAAATATTTGAAGCCCTGCATGAACCGGGCGGGGTTTTGACATATGGCATCCCGGAGTTTAGGCTGCCAAAAATGGGCGTTGTGGCTAAAGAAATAGAAAACGTAAAAAAATTAGGCGTTGAGATAGAGTGCAATGTTATCATTGGCAAAACTACAACTATAGATAGCCTTATGGAAAAGGAAGGCTATGAAGCAGTGTTTATTGCATCAGGGGCGGGGCTGCCAAAATTTATGGGCATACCCGGCGAAAATGCTAACGGCGTGTTTTCTGCAAATGAATATTTAACACGCTCGAATTTGATGAAAGCATTCCGCGGCGATTATGAAACCCCGATAATTATTGGCAAAAAAGTTGCGGTTGTAGGCGGCGGCAATGTGGCAATGGATGCGGCGCGTACTGCTTTAAGGCTGGGTTCCGAAGTCCATATAGTGTATAGGCGCGGCGAAAGCGAATTGCCTGCCAGGCTGGAAGAGGTGCACCACGCAAAGGAAGAGGGCATAATTTTCAATTTGCTTACTAACCCCGTTGAAATTTTGGCCGATGAAAATGGCTGGGTTAAAGGCATGGCGTGTGTGGAAATGGAGCTTGGCGCACCCGATGCTTCGGGAAGGCGCCGGCCAGTAGTAAAAGAAGGCAGCGGGTTTTTTATGGAAGCTGATATGGTCCTAATGTCTTTGGGCACTTCGCCAAACCCATTAATCGCATCGGCTACAAATGGTTTGGAAGTTGATAAATATGGCTGCATCGTTATTGACGGTAACTGTATGACCAGCAAAAAAGGCGTCTTTGCCGGCGGCGATACTGTATCGGGCGCGGCTACGGTTATTTTGGCCATGGGTGCCGGCCGCGAAGCCGCAAAAGGCATTGATAATTATTTGAATGTTTTATAATATTTGCCTGTGCACTGGCGGCATACTTGGCGAAGAAAATAGTTAAGGCCTTGTGTTCTGAAAAACCGTCAATTATAATTCATCCTAAGCGGTACGCTATGGAAAAGAGATTTAGTTATGGTTTGCCCTATTATGGGCATATGCCCAAAAAACTGGAGGTTATTTTAATTGGAAAAGAAAATAGTTTTTACAGAAAATGCACCAGCGGCTATCGGCCCTTATTCTCAAGGGGTTGACACAGGCAGTTTAGTATTTACATCCGGCCAGCTGCCAATTAACCCTGCCGATAAAAAAGTTATTGTAGATGATATTAAAGCGGCAACAAGGCAATGCTTGTTAAATTGCCAAGCTATTTTAGAAGCGGCAGGCACTTCGCTTGACAAGGCTATTAAAACAACTGTATTTTTGACTGACTTAAAAGATTTTGCAGGCATGAACGAGGTATATGCAGAGTTTTTTACCGGCGACTGCCCTGCGAGGGCAACAGTGGGTATTTCTGAATTAGCACTTGGCGCCAAGGTTGAAATCGATGTTATAGCAATTAAGTAATTATGTATACTTATAAAACAAATGGTGTATGTTCCAGGGAAATAACTTTTGATATCGTTAACGGCACCGTTAAGAATATAAGCTTTGATAAAGGCTGTGAAGGCAACCTTAAAGGTATTGCTGTTTTAGCGGATGGCCTGCCGGTTGCAGATGTTATTAAAAAACTCGAAAACATAACTTGCGAAGGGAAGCGGACGTCTTGCCCGGCGCAATTAGCCATTGCATTAAAAGAATCTTTATAGCAAAAAAATATTGTATTCCGGTTGCAAAAAGGTTTTTGTTATGTTAGAATAACTCACTGTGTAACAGTATCTATTATCCTTGTTCTTCCCAGAAAGGGGAGGGCCAAAGTCCAGAAGGAGGTGCAGTGTATTATGAATAAATATGAATTGTGTGTCATATTCAAACCTAATTTAGAAGAAGAAGAGCTTAAATCAGAATTTGATAAAATTTTAGCCCTGGTCGAAAGGTTTGGCGGGGCGGTTGATAAAGTTGACAACTGGGGCAAGCGTAGGCTGGCGTATGAAATTAATAAGATTCATGAAGGTTTTTATTACTTCATAACTTTTTCAGCCAATAGCGAAACGCCGGTTGAATTAGAGAAACGCCTTAGAATCATTGAAACTTTGTTGCGTTATTTGATTATTCGCCTTGATGCATAGAGTAGGGGGGTTATTATGAATAAGGTTGTATTAATGGGCCGTTTGACCCGTGACCCAGAAGTGCGTTATTCCCAAGGGGATACCCCGGTGGCTGTTGCCAGGTATACGCTTGCCGTTAATAGGCGTTTTAAACGTGACAACGAGCCCGATGCAGATTTTATTAACTGTGTCGCATTTGGAAAATCCGGCGAGTTCGCAGAAAAGTATTTTAGGAAGGGTATCAGGATTGTGGTATCCGGCTCTTTAAGGGTTAGTTCGTGGGAAGACCAGAACGGCCAAAAAAGATGGGGCACAGATGTTATTATTGACGAACAGGAATTTGCTGAGAGCAAATCCACATCTGACGCAAACGCAAGCCGCCAAGGCGGGTTTGACCAGTTTTTGTCAATGGCCGAGAATATGCCCCAAAACTCATTTAAAGAAGATACATCTGCTGGGTTCACCCCTATTTCTGAAGCGATTGATGATGATGATTTACCTTTTTAAAAAAATAAATACAGAGGCTTTTATGCTGTATCGATGATTAGGAGGTTTGAAAATGATACAAAAAAAACGTGGCCGTAGAAAAAAACGCGTTTGCATTTTTTGTCAAGACAAAATTGATTTTATAGATTATAAAGATATCGGAAAACTAAAAAAATATGTTTCCGATAGGGGCAAGATTTTCCCAAGAAGGATTTCGGGCAACTGCGCTAAACATCAAAGGACGTTGACTACAGCCATTAAAAGGGCTAGGCATATTGCGCTTATGGCTTATACCCAAGATTAATTTTTTTGGCAAAAATTCTATTTAACTAAATTAATGGGCTGCATTTACCTTTTGGTAGATGTGGCTTTTTTAAACTTCCTTTGCAATAATGTGGCCATGCAAAGAAGCCACTTGTAATTTTACCTATAAATATATATAATTAACACAAATATAAAACGTTGGGGTGATTAAATGGATTATAATGAAAGGTATATGTCTTGGGTTAATGACGATTATTTTGACCTGGAAACAAGGGGCGAGCTGGAAGCAATTAAAGGTAATGAAAAAGAAATTGAAGACCGTTTTTTTATGGATTTGGATTTTGGTACAGCCGGCCTTAGGGGCGTTATCGGCGCAGGGACTAACAGGATGAATATTTACACTGTTAGGAAGGCTACCCAAGGGCTCGCAAATTATATTTTAAAACAAGGCCCAGAGGGCAAATCGAAGGGCGTTTGTATTGCATACGATTCTAGGCATTTTTCGAAAGAGTTCGCTGAAGTAGCGGCGCTTGTACTTAATGGCAACGGCATCAAAACATATATTTTTGACTCATTAAGGCCAACCCCGGAATTATCTTTTGCAGTCAGGCACCAAGGCGCAATAGCCGGTATTGTTGTAACAGCCAGCCATAACCCGCCGGAATATAACGGCTATAAAGTATATTGGTCTGACGGCGCACAGGTCCCATATCCAAGGGATGGGGAAATAATCGCTGAAGTAAATAATGTAACGGATTTTAAATCGATTAAGTTTTTAGATAAAGGTGAGTCGGTTGCCAAGGGCCTTTTCAATGTTATGGGCGAGGAAGTAGATAAGCTTTTTATCTCTAATGTAAAAGCGCAAACTGTTAATTTAAGTTTGATTGACGAGGTTAAAGACGATTTAATTGTTGTCTATACCCCCCTCCATGGGACAGGCAATATCCCGGTCAGGCGCACGCTTAAAGAGCTTGGCTATAAAAATGTCTACGTTGTTGGGGCCCAAGAATTACCGGACCCTGATTTTTCTACAGTAGGCTACCCTAACCCAGAAGACCCCAAAGCATTTAAGCTGGCAATAGAGCTGGCTAAAGAAAAAGGCGCCGATATAGTTTTTGCCACCGACCCGGACTGTGACAGGGTAGGCTGTGCGGTAAAAGATAAAACAGGCGAATATAAGCTGCTTAGCGGGAATATGACAGGTATTTTGATTACTAACTATATCTTATCCGAAAAACAAAAAAATGGCGTGCTGCCTGAAAACGGCACCATCATCTCAACAATTGTGTCTTCTGATATGACAAAGGCAATTGCTAAAGCTTATAACGTAGGTTACATTGATGTATTAACCGGGTTTAAATATATCGGCGAAAAAATCAAGGAGTTTGAAGAATCAGGCTCGAATACATATTTATTTGGGTTTGAGGAAAGCTATGGCTGTTTGGCAGGGACATACGCAAGGGATAAGGATGCGGTTGTTGCATCTATGCTGCTTTGCGAATTGGCTGCCTATTATAAGAAGCGCGGCATGAATTTATATGACGGCATGATAGAATTATATGAGAAATACGGCTATTATGTTGACCAAATTCAATCGGTTGCGCTAAAAGGCATTGAAGGCCTTTCCAATATTAAAAAAATTATGGCAGGCTTAAGGGCCAACCAGCCGAAAACAATTAATGGCATAGATATTGCAGAGGTACGCGATTATGGGAAAAGCGAGGCTTATAATTTAGCAACGGGGCTTACTGAAAAATTAGATATGCCTGTATCAAACGTATTATATTATGTGCTTGCAGATGAATCCTGGTTCTGTATTAGGCCTTCGGGGACCGAGCCAAAGATTAAAATATATTATGGCGTTAAAGGCAAGGATATGGCGCAGGCTGAAGAAAAAGCAAAACAGTTAAAAGAGGGCTGTATGGCTTTAGTAGATTCTTATTTAAGCTAGGGTTGAGGATATATTTTGAAGAAGATTAAAATTATGAGCATTTTCGGTACACGCCCCGAAGCGGTAAAGATGGCGCCATTAATCAAAGAGCTTGAATCACGGGAAGAAATTTCGCACTTTGTATGCGTTACGGCCCAGCACCGGGAAATGCTTGACCAGGTTTTAGATATATTTAATATAAAACCTAAATATGACCTTAATATTATGCAGGAAAAACAAACGCTTAAGGATATAACAATTAATGCGGTTAGCGGGCTTGACACTATTATTAAGGAAGAGGCGCCGGGGCTTGTTTTAGTGCACGGCGATACATCTACTACCTTTGCGGGGGCTTTAATTTCTTTTTATAACCAAGTTAAAGTTGGGCATGTGGAAGCCGGGCTTAGGACTTATGATAAATACCAGCCCTTCCCCGAGGAGATGAACAGGGTATTGACTTCTTGCCTAAGCGATTTAAATTTTGCGCCCACAGCGCTTTCCAAACAAAACCTTTTAAAAGAAAATATTAACCCGGAAAGTATTTTTGTCACAGGCAATACTGTTATAGACTGCCTTAAAACTACGATTAAGGATGGCTATAAATTTAATAAGCCTGAGCTTAATAATATAGATTTTAAAAATAAAAAAATAATCTCTGTTACGGCCCATAGGCGTGAAAATTTGGGCAAGCCTTTAGAAAATATTTGTAATGCTATTGTGGATATTGTAAATAAATACGAGGATGTGGAATTTGTTTACGCAGTCCACCTAAACCCCGCCGTCCAGGATACTGTTAACCGCATAATCGGCGGAAACCCGCGTATACATTTAACAGAGCCCCTTATGCTTACAGATATGCATAACTTGTTAAGCCGGTCTTATTTAGTTTTAACGGATTCGGGTGGGCTGCAGGAAGAAGTGCCTTCTATGGGCAAACCGGTAATTGTTTTAAGGAATGTTACCGAACGGCCAGAAGGTGTTGAAGCGGGGACGCTTAAATTAGCGGGTACAGGCCGGCAGGATATTTTTAATATGGTTTGCGGCTTAATTGAAAATAAAGATGAGTACGGGAAGATGGCGAAAGCAAGGAACCCGTTTGGCGACGGGAATGCATCGAAACGGATTGCCGATTCTATTTTATATTATTTTGGTTTTTCAAAAACCCGGCCAAAGGATTATTAGTTTTAGAATATATTTATATAGTAAGCATATATAGCCAGCAGACATGTTTTTTAAGTTTGTTGGCTATAATAAACCTGTTAGGCATAGGTATTTTGGCTTGTAAAACACCAAGCCAAACTAGGTTTGATATAAATAAACTTATTAAAAATATATCCGTATATTATTTCAAGCAAATGCTTACCCCCATAAACGAAGGCCCGCCTAAAAAAAGATATACAGCCCGCGGTTTTTTGTTTTTAGCAAACTTTTGAATTCTTACAACGTATTTAATTTTAACATTGATTTGTTTCCAAGGAGGAATAATGATGAAAGAAGAAAAAATAATGGTTTTAAACATGCTGCAAGAAGGCAGGATTAATGTTGAAGAAGCATTGAAATTATTGGATTCTATCCAAGGCCATTCTTGGGGCTTCCCAGAAACAGAAAAGAATATTGATGAGCAGCTCTCTAAATTTTCACAATCTATTGATGGATTGACAAAAGACCTTTGCTCGAAAATGGAATCAGTATTTAAAGATATTGAGCCAAAAATAAAAAAAGCTTCTAAAAAAGTGGTAGAAAAAACAGCTAACGCTGTAGACCAAGTTTCTAAATCTTTAAATGAGACATTGGATAGCTTAAAGAAATATGAAGAAAGCTGCGAAAAAGAGTGCAACGAAGACGATAAGCCGGAAGAACCGGTAAACAACGAAGATAATAGGGAAAACTAATTTTTACGGCCAGGCGGTTTTTTCCCGCC
>JAITVM010000313.1 GCA_031285815.1 Clostridiales bacterium
GGCCTTTCGGTCCGGAGCCGAACGCTCTATCCACTGAGCTAATGGTGTATGAAAACTTTCTGGCGTTGTGCGCCCATTTAGCACCGAATATAATTCTACACTATAAGAAAAATAATAGCAATAAAAAATATTTATAAAAGCATATAAAACTTGCCTTAATATAATTGTATATTTAATATTTCAAAGAGACGATAAAATACTATACCCATTTTATTAATATGGCAAACCACAATTGGCTTTGTGTTTTGAAAACAGGAAAATGGCTTGCAGGATATACTTTTGAACGTTATTTCATGGGTAGTTACATTGCCGCAACTGGAGTGTTTGATTTGGATGAAGATAAGAAGCTTGACGATTACAGCCCATACAGGCAAGTGAATATTAATGATAACATACAATTGAGGCCGCCTAAAAAAAAGCAGGAAATCATTGTGAATACAAAAGGCCGCCCTTTTTACGATAATGTTTTAGAAAGCCTTTTTATTTTTTTTATGACAACCAAAAAAATTTTTTTCCTGTTTATACTTATAAGCTACATTTCGCTTATAGCATGCGTTATTTTGTTGCCCGCAAAATGGAAGGTACCTTCTGTGTTGGGGTTTATTTCGGTTTATGTACTTTTAATTATAATATTAAAATTTAAAAAATCTGCCGCCGTGAAAAAAAGCAAAACTAAAGCCGCGGAAGCAACACCCGTGATAGATGAAAGCGAAGAGCAGGAGCGCCAAGAGCTAAATAAGTATTTCCCCGGCTTAACCTTCAATAAAAACAGCGTTATCGAAAAAGATGAAATACTAAAATCTTATATAGTATCAAATGGCAATTTTGTTGAAGGCTCTTATCATATTAAGGGCGAATACAACAATATGAGGTTTGAAAACTCTAATGTAAAAATTTATGAGGACAATAAAAAGTCCAAGTTTAAAAGGAAAAAAAATTCTTCAGCCTTAGATTCCATACAATATTTTTTTGATGGGCAATGGCTGATTTTTGATACAAATATGGGCACGGAAAATAGCTACTATATTTGGACAAACAATTTTAAATACCCAAATATAGATAATTGTTTGAGCAGCGCTTTTATAAAGATTTCCACTAAAGACGAGGTTTTTAACCAAAATTTCATTTTTTATGCAAAAAGCAAGGAAGGGCTGGCTAACGCCATCCCCCCACAAGCCATTAAAAATTTAGAAAATTTTGTCCTGGCCCAGCGCAAAAAATTCCCTGATTTAGAATTTGCGGTTTCATATGCAGATAAAAAGCTAAGGCTTGCTTTTAATATTGAATCTTCAGATGCCAGGGCACAAACTAAGTTAATTATGGAGATAGCAGATATTTTTCTGCCGCCTGCCAAAATTTAAAAAAAACTTGACCGCCTTCTACTAAAATGATATAATCCTACTTGTTCGATTTTTTTAAATTTAGCATAGGGGTATAATGTAACGGTAGCATTCCGGTCTCCAAAACCGTCCGTGAGGGTTCAAATCCTTCTACCCCTGTTAAAAAAAAGCCCGCTTCAATATATAATATTGACGGGCTTTTTTTTATCCGCTATTTTCAAATATGAATTATTAGGAAAATAAATTACTGCCCCCATGTCGCGGGTATTAAGCTAAGCCTGCTTACCAGATAATTATTTTTTGAAAGCAGCTTATAAAAAGGGTACCCAATTACAACTGTCACGGCAAACTCAGAAGACATTATGTATGCAGCTGTTATTAAAAATGGCAGGCCCTCGTAGAAGCTGACGACCATAGCCGGAAAAATGGCAAATAAGACAGGCCAAAGCGTAGCTACAAACAAATTTTTGCCCCTGGCTACAAAGATAACCGTCAAAACTGTGCCTAAAAAACCAATTGTGATATCGCCTAGCAAAAAAGGCGAAAACATATTTGTGATGAAGCAGCCCAACGCAACACCGTAAGCTAAGCCCGGCGAAAAAAAAGGCAGTACGGTTAGGATTTCGGCAAACCTAAATTGGAACTGGCTGAAAGCGAGGGGCGCTATAGCTAAAGAGGTTGCTACGTACACTGCGGCTACAATTGCATTGTAAGCCAAAAACATTGATAAATTATTTTTCCGCATAAAAAAATCCCCTTGTTTTAATTTTCAGGTGGTTATGCAAGGCAACACCTGTAGCAATTTCAAAAAATAACATAACTTAAGCTGCGGTTATTTTTTGAGTGCAGATAATATTATACTTGAAAAATTTTTTATTGTATAGGTTTTATAAAGAAAAAAATATAGCCAGCAAACCCAAATAAGTTCACCCGCTATATTTTTTTCTTTAAATATTAATATATTTGAAACAGCATCAAAAACCCCAAGCGGTAGGCAACGCCCGAATTTTTATTGCCATTTTCGCATTAATTAAAATATCTTTTTAATAGCCCTTCAAAACCCTTGCCATGCCTAGCTTCATCTTTACACATTTCGTGGACAGTGTCATGGATGGCGTCAAGGTTAAGCTGTTTAGCTTTTGTTGCAAGGTCTTTTTTGCCTTGGGTTGCGCCATGCTCAGCGGCTACGCGCATTTCTAAATTAGTTTTTGTAGAAGCGTCAAGTACTTCGCCTAATAATTCAGCGAATTTAGCAGCATGCTCTGCTTCTTCAAAAGCGTAACGCTTATATGCTTCAGCAACTTCAGGATAGCCTTCACGGTCAGCCTGGCGGCTCATAGCTAAGTACATGCCCACTTCAGTACATTCGCCCATAAAATTCATCCTTAAGCCTTCTACTATTTCTGGGTCAACATCTTTAGCAACGCCGATTCTGTGCTCGTCGGCAAAAACCAAGCCTTCTGTTTCCATTTCTTTAAATTTAGAAGCAGGTGCGTTGCATATAGGGCATTTTTCTGGTGGCGCGTCCCCTTCGTGGACATATCCGCAAATTGTACAAACAAATTTTTTCATATTAGAAACCTCCATCAAAAATAATTTTTACTAAATGATAATTATTATTAATTAAATATAAATTATTTATCCAGTTTTGTCAAGTAAAAATAATATTTTTATCTCCACTTAATATAGAAAATTGTTTTTTATTTTCCCGTTCTGAGTAGAAATTTTGTTTATTGTTAGTATATAATATAGCCAACAAACTAAAAATTTGTTGGCTATATTATTGCCTAGTAAAATAAAAGTTAGGGAGTATTTGTTTAATGAAAGAAAAATTAATGGTTATCGATGGCAACAGTATTATGAACAGGGCGTTTTTTGCATTGCCCTTATTAACAAATAATGAAGGGGTTTACACAAACGCCGTTTATGGTTTTTTTAATATATTATTTAAATTCCTTGACGAGGACAAGCCTAATTACTTGGCTGTTGCATTTGATGTGCATGCGCCTACATTTAGGCACAGGATGTATGACGAGTATAAATATGGAAGGCCCCCCATGGCCGAAGAATTGCGCCCGCAAATACCCCTTGTCAAAGAAATATTAGAAGCAATGAATATTCAATGCATTGAAAAAGCGGGCTATGAAGCTGACGATATTTTGGGCACGCTTTCAAGCCATTTTGAGGCCAAGGGCTTTGACGTAACCCTAGTCTCCGGCGATAGGGATATGCTCCAGCTGGCAAGCGGGCATACCACAATAAAGATACCAAAGACAAAAGGCGGCAAAACAGAGGTAGATGTCTATACAGAAAAAGATGTTATTGAAAAAATAGGCCTTACCCCTTCAGAATTTATAGAATATAAAGGGCTTTGGGGCGACCCCTCTGATAATATACCCGGTGTGCCGTCTATCGGCGAAAAAACCGCACTAAAAATTATCCAGGAATATAAAACTGTAGAGGCCGCTATTTTGAATTGGGAAAATATTAAACCCAAAAGGGCCTCCGAAAATTTGCTTGAATATAAAAGCCGGGCTATCTTAAGCAAAAAACTGGCCACAATTGTTAGGGATGTCCCGCTGGATATAGAAACCGGGGATTTTGAAGTAGAGGGCATGTATACTGAGGAAGCCAGGGCTTTATTTGAAAAGCTTGGTTTTAAGACTTTACTTAAAAGGTTTAAAAATACTGGCATCGAACCGGAAGGCAATTTTATTGAACTGGCCGATATGGGCCAAATTGAAAAAGAGCTACAATTGGCATTGACCCAAGAATATATAGCATACAACCTTGTCAGCTTAGACGGCATTGTTTATGGCATATCTGTTTACTATGAAAATGCTGAAGGTTTTTTTGTGCCTATGAATAATTTCAACCGGGATGTAATTTTAGGCCTGTTTAAAAATTTTTTTATGTCACAAAATAAAAAAATATCACTTAACTCAAAATTTGAAAAGGTATACCTAAGCAAATTTGATATTGAAATAAAAAATGTTGTTTTCGACTGCTCGCTGGGCGGCTATATAATTAACGCCTCAAAGCCTACTTATGAATATGACAGTATAGCCCAGGATTTCTTAGGTGAATCATATTTAAGCGAAGAAGCTATTTTTGGCAAAGGTAAATCTAAAAAAACGGCTTACGGCGTAGAACAAAGCGTATTTTTAAA
>JAITVM010000088.1 GCA_031285815.1 Clostridiales bacterium
AATGCTTGATGAGTTTATAGATAAATAAATTATGGGCAATAAGCCGTTGCGGTAGCAACGGCTTTATAAGAGTAGGCACAAAAGTTGAATAACCTATAATATCAAGGGAGGCTACACAATGCAAGAACTTTTTTTCGATAAAAATTTATCATTTAAACTTGAAGTTTGTTGCTTAGATGCTGACCCTGATAGTTGTAGTGAACTATTACAAAAATATCATCAATTATTATGGAGCAAGAGGTTGCCAAATGGTAACAAATTTGATTTAACAAGAAAAGGGAGGCGTGGAAGCTACAAACTTTATTATGACAGTATGGATATGGAGCTATCTAGTGATAGGATGAACCCTTCTTTTGTTCGTCAAAATGTTTCACACACTAACGGATTAGAATATTATCCAAAAAGGCGTTTGAACTATCTAAATGAAGTAGATTATAAAACAAAAGAAAATTTTTATCTTTTGTCTTGGACGATTGGTGGAAGCATCATTTTTCCATCTAAGCGAAAAGATAGGATGACAATAAACGGCGCAAGGGGGTTTAATAACAAGATATGTGATAGATTTGATCTTACTTTAGAGTGTATTAAAAGGTATTATTCAAAGAGGAGTAGCCCTTTATACGAAATTTTGAAAACATATAAAGAATTCTTTGATTTATTTCAGTGTTTTGAAGAGTATTGTAAATTTTTTCTTCTAGATGATTTAGTTGATAATAGTCATGAGAATGTTAAATTCTTTCTCGGCTTTAAAGAGTTTGGGCAGCATATACTACCCGCAAACATTAATGAATACATAGAATATAAAAATAATGTCGAACTATTTATTAATAGAAGGGCAACAAGAATGTTGAAATATTTAGATATAGCAAATCCAGCTTGACTTGGTGTTTTTGCAAGCTAGATTTGCTATAGTATCAAAAATCCCTTATGTCATGGGGAATAGTGTCTAGTATTTAGTTGATGGCCCTAAATTTTTGTATTTATTAAGCGTGATTAAAAACATAGCCCGCTCCCCGTCTGTGCCCATATTGTTTTCAACAAGGGAAATTACACTATCTAAGCTAGGGGCAAACCCTGACCCGCGCAATATTTCGCCAAACCCATAAACTGCCGCTGAAAAATTAAAGTCCATAGTATTTTGGTATTTTATATCATCAAAAACAGCCGGTACATTAAACTGGGTGGCTTCGCTATCATTAGGGTTTTTATAGCGTACCCGGGTTTCAAACAGTTCGTTTGCGTAAGGAGCCGTGCCTTTGTCCGCTTGCCCTAGCCCCAGCTCAAAAATAACGGCCACATCTGTCCCGGCGCCAAGCTCGCCGGCGTCTTTTGTATCATCTGAAAATTCTTCGTTGCCCATCAGCCTATTTTCATAACCAACAAGCCTATAGGATTTTACGTTAGCGGGGTTAAACTCAACTTGTACCTTAACATCATCTGCAATTGTAAAGAGGTTTGAAGAAATTTCATCAACCAAAACTTTTTTTGCAGTGCGCGCAGAATCGATATAAGCATAGTTGCCGTTCCCATGTTTAGATAGCGCCTCCATCATGCTGTCGTTAAGGTTCCCTGTACCAAACCCCATAACGCTTAGGTAAACCCCGTTGCCGCGCTTTTCCGCAACAAGCTTTTCCAATGCGCTATTACTTGATGGGCCAACATTAAAGTCGCCATCCGTCGCCAAAATAACCCTGTTGTTGCCGCCCTCTATAAAATTTTTTTCAGCCAGCGAGTAAGCGCTTAAAATACCATCCGCCCCGGCTGTGCCGCCACCGGCGCCCAGGCTTTCGATAGCGCCCATAATACGCCCTTTATCAGAGCCGGGTGCGCTATCCAAAATTATTTCGGAAGACCCGGCATAAGTAACAACCGATACCCGGTCGCCTTCGCCCAATGTATCAACCAATAGCCCAAACCCATATTTTAATAATGGGAGCTTGTCGTCTGAAACCATTGAACCGGATGTATCTATCAAAAAAGTAAAGTTGCTTTTAGGTAATTCTGATTTATCAATATCTTTAGATTTTAGGCGGATAAACGCCAAATATTTTTCTGGGTCAAATGGGGAGCGCCCAATTTCTGTATAAACCCCGATGGGGTGGCTGCTAAAATCCATTTCGCCAGTGTAATTAAAATAGTTTATCATCTCTTCTGTGCGGACTGCGTCCACAGGCGGCTTATTGCCGCTATTTATATACCTTTCGATATTGCTGTAGGCGGCCGTGTCAACTTTAAGCGACAAGGTTACTACAGATTCTTCTAATACATCTATGTTTTTGTTTGGGTCAATCTCCGTATAGGTTTCATTTGATAATATATTTTCCCCTAAATCCCCTTGGCTGCCGTTTTGGGCCCCATCCTGGGCCGCGGGGAAAGATTCTATTTGTTGCGCAGGGGGTAGGGGGGGCACGGCTTGGGCGTCTGGCGGCGCCCCCCCAGCGCTACAGCCAACTAAAGCTAATATAACGCCCACAAGCGGGAATGCCTTTTGTATGTTAATAGGGAGCTTCTTCTGTTTAATTAATGGTGCGTATATTTGTTTGGCACCTGTTTTTGTTTTTACTAAAGAAGATATACCTGTATAAATTTTTTTCATTATAAAACCCTCCTTATATTTTTGCCTTTATAATTAGGTAAACTACAATAAGGCCGGAAACATTACATGAAAAAATAAATTTTATAAAAATAAATAATGCTACTGCGCTATATCAAGCCCCCGCCTAGCGATATAAGGGTTTCTGGCTGGTATTTGCAAGTTAAGGTATATAAATTGCCGCTGCTTACAAATTTTAAAATGCTATAGTCATTTTTTTGGATAATATATGCCTTTTTATCGTTAATTAAAATTTCCTTTAGCCCAAATATTTCTGGGCCAGATAAAGGGCTTTGTTTTTTTTGTACAGTAAGCGTTACGTCGTCTTCAAATTTATCTTCTATATAATAAATAGTTTCGCCCTTATCCTGCATTATTTTTGATATACTAAAATTTTCGGGCGGCGTAAAAGATAAATTTATGATTTCGTGCTGGGCTTCTGCGCTATTGCTGGTTTGGTTTTGAGGGCCCCCTTTTGCTAAAAATAAAATTAAAACAGCCGCAGCTACCGGGGCCGCAAACGTTAAATATTTTTTATAATTAAGCTGGTTCAACTGCCTTTTTACTTTTAGAGGGGTAATTTTAGGCGGGCCGCCTTCCATACCTAAAGATTCCATCTCTTCTTTTAAGCGCCTGCCTTCTTCGTCAACATATTTTTTTGCCATGCGTTCAAAAAAATCATCCATTAGCTAAGCCCCCTTTCTCAATAATTTCCTTCAATTTATTTTTAATCCTATGCAAACGCACTGTTACATTATTTTCCGTTGAAGAAATTGTTTTTGCGATTTCTTTATGCTGCATCCCGTAAGCAAACTTTAATAAAAATATAGTCTTATCGGGCTCGGTTAAAGAATCAATTATTTTATGGGTACCCTCTTTAGATATAACCTGGTTTTCAAGGTTGTAATCAGAAGGTGTGTCATACCCAGTAATATCTTCCATATTGTTTTTATCTTTTTTTAGCATAGTAAGGGCGACGTTTTTCACGATAACGGTAATAAAGCATAAAGTGCTGTTCGAATCTGCATCGCCTATTTTTTTGATATTTTTATAGATACGTATGAAGGCCTCGCTTGCGGCGTCTTCTGCAAGGCTGGTATCATTTAATACCCTATATGCTTTATATATTAAAAATTTGTTGTATTTATTAAAAATATACTCAAACTTGTCCTTGTCGCTAGTATTTTCAAAAACGAACATAAGGGCACCACCTCTAAAAGTATTAACCATTAAAAAGCCCGTTTCATTACAAAGGTTTTATGTAAAAAATTGTTTAAATAATAAAAGCCCCAGAATATTTTTCAATAGGGGCCTTAAAACTCAATCATATAATTATCAATCATTTGGTTTGAGCCTAGCATCACATCGCTATTTAGCTTTTTTTGCCTTAGGTTTTTATCGCTTTCTAACAGTGCGCCATATAATACATCCACAACATAAAGGGACATTAAATTATTTGATAATGAAAGCGAGTTGCGTGCGGTAATTTTATCGCTGGTTACAAATTTGAAATCAACAAGGTCGCTGAGCTTTGGCGAATCATGGCTTGTGATGCTGAGTATTTTAGCACCGCGCTCCTTGCACATATTTATAGACTGGTATATATCGCGCATATAAATTGTGGGCACAACTGCGGCCACAAGGTCGTTAGCTTGTACGCCCGACGATAGCATCCGCATATTATTGGTATCGGTAATAAGTTTTACATTAAGCCCTACCATGCTAAGCTTAAATTCAAACTCGGAAGCTGCAAACGCCGCCACAGAAGAAGAAAATATGTATATCCTTGGCGCGGTTTTTATAATTTCAACGGCCTGGCTGACTACCCCTTCATCTAACATAGCGGAAGTGTTTACAATCATTTGGCGGTAGTCCCTGCTTACAGACGAAATGAATGTTGTATCCTCAAACTCGTTAAGCTCTTTAATTGTGTTGTAATAAGTTTCTTGGGCCAGGCTTACTTTAAAACTATTGAAACCCTTGAACCCCAGCTTTTTGCAAAAACGGTTTATGCTGGCCTCAGATGTATTTGTGCTTTTGGCGATTGCAGTTATTGTACTTGTTACAACGTCTTCAGCGTGCTTCATTACATATTGGGCTATTTCATTTTCGATAACCGTGAGGCTTGGCTGCATTGATATAATTTTTGAGATAACCGCTGTCATGGGGCTTCACTTCCCTTAAATAAGAATTATATAAATTATACACTATGGCATGAATAAAATCAAGGCGGGCACCTTGCTGGCAAAATAAACAAAATCAGAAGCTATCAATTTGTCTAAAAATAATTTTTACGAACGTTGACATTTTCTGATTGAAATGATATGATAAAATTCATATAGAATAATCGAGCGCTTGATTTTTTTAGTCTAGAGTATACAAAAAAAATAAATATTTAAAATTTTAACAATCAAGATTTCCGTGTGATGTGAAAATTAATTACAAGAAAGGCGGTGCGTTGATGATGGGTTTATATGGCCGGATATTTGATGTTGTGGTAGCGGGCGGCGGCGTTTCCGGATGTGCCGCGGCTGTTTCAGCTGCCAGGCTTGGCGCAAATGTACTGGTAATAGAGCCTAACGGGTACCTTGGCGGTGCGCTTACAGCTTGCGGGGTTGGCCCAATGATGACATTCCACGCTGGGAAAAAGCAAGTTATACGCGGGTTTATGCAGGAGCTTGTTAGCGTGTTGGAAAGCCGTGGCTATTCGAAGGGGCATGTCCCGGATACTAAGCAGTATACCGATACCATTACCCCTTTTAATGCAGAAGGCCTAAAGCTTGCCCTAGATGATATGCTCGCCGGGGAAGGCGTGGAAATTTTATTCCACAGTTTTGTTGGCGGTGTATTAAAGGGCGGCGGCCGTATAACAGGCCTTACTGTTTGCAACAAGGATGGGTTAAATACGGTTAAGGCAAAGGTTTTTATTGACGCTACCGGCGACGGGGATGTTGCTTACTGGGCAGGCGCAAAAATGGAAAAAGGCCGGCCGTTAGATGGGGCCGCACAACCAATGACAATGAAAATGAAGTACCTGGGCGTGGACACGGCTGCTTTAAAAACACATATACTTAAGAATATTGAAAGCTTTCCGGAGATGAAAGGGAAAGAAAGTTTGCTTGGCCTTGATATCCCGGCTGATATAGAGGGGTTTGCCGCAGAAGTTAAAAAAGAAAAAGCGGCAGGCAGGCTTGATTTGGCCCGCGAAAATATTTTAATGTTCGCTACTGACAGGGAAGGCGAATACATATTAAATACAACCCGTATTATTGGGCATGACGCTACAAATGCCAAGAGCCTAAGCGTTGCGGAAATAACCGGGCGGAGGCAGTGCCGCCAGCTGGATGCTTTTTTGCGGGGGCATGTGCCGGGTTTTGAAAATGCGGCATTGGAATTTACCGGCCCGTCTATTGGCGTACGCAGCTCGAGGCAGCTTGTTGGGCTATATACCCTGGATGCAGAAGATATATTATCTTGTAAACGGTTTAGCAGCGCAGTTGCACATTCGGGGTACCCTATAGATATCCATAGCCCGGATGGCGAAGGGACAGCATCCTATTTCTTAAAAGAAAAAGGCTCTTATTATAGCATACCTTATGAAGTGATGGTTTGCGGTGAAATTGAAAATTTAATTGTAACAGGCCGTTGCTGCTCCGTTACTTTTGAAGCCCAAGCATCTATCCGTGTTACCCCAAGCGCCGGGGCGCTGGGGCAAGCGGCTGGCGCTGCGGCGTCACAAGCGGCTTCAAAAAATGGGGATGTGCGGGCTATAGGCATCAAAGAGCTGCAAGCAGCTTTAATAGGCCAAGGTGCATATATAGAAGTTTAGAAATAAGGCGGTTTGAAAATTTTGAATTTAATAAATTAATTTTTATTTATTTTAGAAATCAAAATATAAGGAGGCAATATAATTATGGCAACAGTACAAGCTCTCGGAATTTTTATCCTCTTCGCGGTATGCGTGGCACTTATGATGCTGCGTAAGCTCCCTACAATACTTGCCCTTCCAATAATGGCGGTAGGTATTGCTATTGTTTCCGGAATGCCTTTTATGTCTTCGGTAGCCGAAGACTATACAATAGCGAAAAATGTGCTGGAAGCTGGCTCAATGCGGATGAGTACCGCTATAGCGGGGCTTTTGTTTGGCGGCTGGTTTGGCAAGATTTTAACTAAAGTAGGGGTTACGCGCACTATTATCCGCAAGGCGGCTGAGCTTGCGGGCGATAGGCCGTTACCTATTTCATTAGCGTTTTTGGTTGTCTGTTCGGTGATTTTTGCTGCGGCCAACGGGCTGGGCATGATTATCTTAGTTGGCACAATTATTATCCCTATAATGATTAGCGCAGGTGTGGAGCCGCTTGTGGCCGGCACAGTTTTGCTGCTGTCTAATGGTATTGGCGTTACATTTAGCGTGAGCACTTTGGGCGTCTATATAGATACATTAGGGCTCCCGCTTGAAACAGTAACTAGCTATTCATGGCTTTGCGGTATCCCATTAATTATTGTCGCGGTAGCTATGCTCGTTTATTTTATTTCTAAAGGCGGCAAAACCCGTAAAGCTTGGGCTATGCCTGCAGCAGGCGACGGGCGTAATTCCGGGGAGAAAAATGTCAGGAGCATTGCCTTAATTAGCCCGTTAATCCCAATAATTCTTGTTTTTGCGGTTAAAATGCCGCTTGTCCCTGCTATTATGGCCGGGATTGTTATTACATTAATACTATCTACACCTAAAAATGTTGTTCAGGTAGTTTCCAGCGCTTTTGTTGAAGGCATCCAAGAAACTGCCGGAGCATGTGCGCTGATGATTGGTATAGGTATGGTATTAAATGCGGTTATGGCCCCAACTGTAAGCGAAGTTTTGAACCCGGTTATTTCTGCTATTATACCGAATAGCCCTATAATGTTTGTATTAGTGTTTGGCCTTTTGAGTTTCCTTGCAATTTATCGCGGGCCTCTTAACGTTTGGGGCCTTGGGAGTGGGATAGTTGCGCTTTTGGCGGCTTCCGGCATGAACCCAATAGCAGCTATGGTTGCTTTAAGGCTAGACTCTAACGTGCAGGCTGTTTGCGACCCGACAAATTCCCATAACGTTTGGGTTTCTGATTTTACAAAAATAGATGTAAACGACTTTTTGAAAAAACCTATTTTGTGGGTTATGGCTTCAACAATAGTAGGGCTCACCGTAGCAAGTTTTATTGTATTATAAGTATGGTACCCAGTATACTATGGGAGGTTGCCGGATGGGCAAAGTTAGGATAGGTATAGATGTCGGCGGGACTTTTACCGACGCAGTTGTAATAGACGACTCAAGCTATGAAGTTATAGCGAAGAAAAAAATCCCTACAACCCATAAAGAGGGCGTAGCGTTTGGGGTTGTGCGTATTGTTTCGGGGCTTATGGATGAATTGTCCATAAAGCCCCAGGATGTAGTATTTATTGCCCATGGTACGACACAGGCGACCAATGCCCTTTTGGAAGGGGACGTTGCCCAGGTCGGGGTTGTTGGGATGGCTACAGGTATAGACGCCCGCGGCGCAAAAAATGACACGGTGATCGGCGATATTGAACTGGCGCCGGGCAAGTACCTTAAAAGCCAGTCTACATTTATAGATAGCAAGCAGCTGAGCGATGAAACTATAGAGGCAGCGATAACAGAACTTTTGGGCCGTGGGGCAGAAGTAATAGTTGCGAGCGAGGCCTTTAGCGTAGACGACCCAACGAATGAAATTAAAGTTATGGAAAAAGCTGCCGGCAGGGGCATTTATAGTACCAGCGGTCATGAGATAAGCCAGCTCTATGGGCTTAAAATGCGTACACGCACCGCGGTTGTTAATGCCAGCTTAATCCCGAAAATGGTAGAGACAGCCAATATGACTGAACAAGCCGTAAAGGATACAAAAATAGAGTCAAACCTCATGATTATGCGTTGCGACGGCGGGGTTATGAGTATCAGTGAAATGCGGGGGCGACCAATTTTAACAATGTTATCGGGCCTGGCGGCCGGGGTGGCCGGCGCGTTAATGTATGAAAAAATTTCTGATGGGATTTTTTTTGAAGCCGGCGGCACCAGCGTAGATATAAGCGCAATTAAAAATGGCAAGGTAATGATAAAGTATGCGCAAGTGGGCGGGCATAAAACATATTTGCAAAGCTTGGACGTCCGTACTTTAGGCCTTGCCGGCGGGAGCATGGTCCGGGTAAAAGGCAAAAAAATTGTTGATGTGGGGCCTAGGAGCGCGCATATTGCCGGGCTTCCATATGAGTGCTTTACAGAAGTGGGCGGGCTTTTAGGGGCTGAAATAAAACTTGTCAGCCCGCGTGGTGATGACCCATGCGAATATGCGGTTGTGGTTTCGCCAGACG
>JAITVM010000135.1 GCA_031285815.1 Clostridiales bacterium
TTGCGGTAATAACGGGCTTGCCTGCATCATTAGCTTTCTTAATAAGCATTTTTTGGACAAGCGGCACTTCTTCCGGCGGCAATTCAACGCCCAAGTCGCCCCTGCCTACCATTATCGCATCCGATACTTCCAAAATAGCGTCAATATTGTCTACGCCATCCCTGTTTTCTATTTTTGAAATAATGCGGGTAGAATTGTCCCCATTTTTCTCTAAAACCTCGCGGATTTTGATAACATCCGCCGCAGAACGTATAAATGAGGCGGCAATATAATCAATCCCTTGCTTTATGCCAAATTTTATATCCTCCACATCTTTTTCTGTCAAGGACGGCAAATTTACATATACATCGGGGACATTAACCCCCTTGCGTGAAGATAAAAACCCGCTGTTAACAACTTCGCAGGAAATATCCGCATCGGCGATATCTATAACCTTGAGCTCGATAAGGCCGTCATCAAGAAGAAGCCTGCCCCCAACCTTCATATCTTTTGGCAAATCCTTATAAGTAACCGAAACCTTAGAGGCATCACCCTCTACTTCTTCTGTTGTAATTGTAAAGTTCGCCCCTTGGGCTAAATAAACTGGCTCTTCTTTAAAAGTGCCAATCCTTATTTCTGGCCCCTTGGTATCAAGGACTATCGAAACAGGTGCATCTAATTCTTTCCTGGCTTGTTTTAGGTTGTTGATTAAAACCTCATGGGATTCATATGTCCCATGGGAAAAATTTATCCTGGCAGCATCCAGCCCATTGATAATTAACTGCCTAATCATTTCAACGTCGCCTGATGCCGGGCCTAATGTCCCGACAATTTTAGTTTTTCTCATAATAGATCTCCTTTATATAGCAATTTTCAGCTATATAGCTAATATTTTTATAATATCATAGAGCCCTACGTTAGCTTTTGTAGGTTCTTGGTTAACATCTTCTAATGGGACAGACGAATACCTGCCGCCTTTATAAATTACAATCCTATTCTCTAAGCCTTCCAGTAACATTTTAACGACATTATGGCCCATAATAGAAGCATGCATCCTATCAACAACAGTAGGCGAGCCGCCCCTTTGTAAATGGCCTAGGATTGTGGCGCGTGAACTTATCCCTGTCATCTCTTCGATTTGTGCCGCAAGCTGCTGGCTCCCGCCAACCCCTTCCGCAACTATAATTAAGTTATGGGTTTTGCCCTTAGACCTGTTTTCTAAAATCTGTTTTATAATTGAGCCGGGGTAGTCTTCCTTCTTATGCTCAGGTACAACCACATCCTCAGCGCCGCCGGTAAGCGCACACCAATAAGCTATATGCCCTGCGTTGCGCCCCATCACTTCAACTATAGAGCACCTTTCATGGCTGCTGGAGGTATCCCTGATCTTGCCTATCGCGTTCATAACTGTTGTCACAGCCGTATCAAAACCTATCGTATACTCTGAACAAGGTATGTCTAAATCAATAGTGGCCGGTACGGCCATAACCTTAATGCCAAGCCCCGCCAATTTAATCGCGCCATTTATGGAGCCGTCGCCGCCAATTACAACTAAAGCGTCGATGCCTAAAACATTACAAATATCGGCCGCCCTTTTTTGCCCTTCCGGCGTTTTCATTTCTTCCGACCTGGCGGTTAGCAAAATGGTGCCGCCCCGTTGTAAAATTTCTGAAACGCCCCTTGCTTTTAAATCTACTATCTCGGCATGCAGAAGGCCTTCATAGCCCCTCTTAATTCCAACTACCTCTATCCCATAATAGAGGGCTGTCCTTGTAACTGCTCTGATTACGGCATTCATACCTGGTGCGTCGCCGCCGCTCGTTAGTATTCCTATTTTCTTTATTTTAGTGTTCAAATTTTTCCCTCCAAAATATATAAAACCTATCTAAATAATATAGCGTAGGCAAAACCATGTCAATAAAATTTAGGTTTCTGTAGGTTTAAGTAAAAAAAAGATAGCTCATAACAGAATATAAAAATGTCCCGCCTAATATACTGAGAAGGGCATTTGATTTGAAAGTATGCAGCAGCACTACCGCCAACACAGAAATTATTTCCCTGCCCCCATACGGCACCCTTGTAAAACCCATATCTTTAAAGCAATAAACCAGTATGCAGCAAATAATGCCCGGAGGCAGGTACTTGCCTAAGTATAAAATAATATCCGGCGGCTTCCGGCCATTTTTATCAAACAGGATAAACGGGAAGGCCCTGGTCAAAAACGTAACAGCCGAAATAAGGGCTATGGAAAGTATAAGTTTTTCACCTGTTATCATCAGCTTCTATCTTCTTTCTAAATATTATAAGTATAATAACCGTTAATAATGTACCGAATAACAAAATTTGCCCTTTATTTATAAATAAACACACAAAAAGGCCGGACAGCCCGCCCGCAATAAAGGGCACTTTAGTTTTATATGACCTAAACTGCTCTATAACTATCACAATAAATAATGCAGTCATTGCAAAATCCAACCCTACCGGCTCAAATTCAATAATGCCGGTAAAAATGGCACCCAAAACCGAACCCGTAACCCATGCCGCGTGGTCAATTACAGAAACCAATGCCATATATGCTTTTTTATTTACCCCGCTATAATCACGGGGGTTTGTCATAATAGCATAAGTTTCATCTGTAAGCGAGAATATCATGTATAATTTTTGTATGCCGTATACTTTGTAGGCTTCTATTAAAGACAAGCCGTAAAATAAATGTTTTGAATTTATTAAAAACGTCATAATAGCCATATCAAAAAAACTTGCCCCGCTTGCCAGCATGCTGACAGCCAGGTACTGGCCAGCCCCTGCGTATATGAAAAGGCTCATGCAGAGGGCAGCCCAAACATTATAGCCCGCCGAGGCGATTAATACGCCAAATATAAAACCTGTCGGTATATATCCAAAAATAACGGGGGCCGACGACTTAAGGGCCACCATTAGCGTATCTTTATCAGCCCTCAGTAACGACAACATTTTTGTCCCCCAAACTTTGTTTTAGTTTATGCAATAACAGGCCGTCTATCCTTACCCATGACTTTTGCTCAAGCGCATATTTTTTAGTGGTCATCTCGTCATAAATAATTACTTTTATGTCACCGGGGAAATATTTAATGGTCTCCATTAACATGTCCACAGTTACGCCTGAACCTGAGGGTATCTTAAGCCAAAGCTTTTCTGTAGCATTTAGGTTAACGGGTGTTACCTCGTTGCAAATAATTTTATAATCTTCATCCTCCCTGCCGTTTACGTGGCCCTCAACCAAAACCACCGTGTTTTCCGATAGCTGTGTGTTATATTTCTCATATACATTAGGGAATAGTATTACTTCCATCTGCCCATATAAATCTTCGAGGGTTATAAAAGCCATAGCCTTATTATTCTTCGTATATTTTATGCTCTTTGCGCTTATCAGCCCCCCGGCCCTGACCCGCTCGCCATCGCTTTTCCTATTTTGCGAATCCGGCGACAAATCTATAGAAATAGCATTGGTTTTTTTAGTCAGGGTATCGCGGTACTCATCTAACGGGTGCCCGGATACATAAATGCCCAAAACTTCTTTTTCCATATTTAAGGCTTCCCTTTTAGAAAATTCAAGGGCATCGGGGAAATCGTCTGTATAAACATTGGCTTTTGTAAGCGAAAATAAATCTAGCTGGCCCTCAATATTATTTTTTCTTGTATAATTGATTCCATCTAATATTTTTTTATATACATCCATAAGCTGCTTGCGCTTTTTACCGAAGCTATCAAAAGCACCCGCTTTTATAAGGCTCTCCAAACAGCGCTTGTTCAAATCGCGGCTATCAATGCGGTTAATAAACTCCGTAAAGGTGAGGAACCTGCCTTTTCCCCGCTCCTTCAAAACCGCGCGTATTGTTGGCCTCCCGACATTTTTAACAGCCGCCAGCCCAAACCTAATTGAGCCCCCCGAAACAGAAAAATTATCAAAGGACTGGTTAACATCCGGCGGCAATAATTCAATCCCCATTTTTTTGCATTCAACTATATATTCCGATACTTTTGTATTCGAACCGGAAATAACCGAAGTTAAAAGTGCCGCCATAAATTCTACCGGGTAATAATATTTTAGCCAAGCGGTTTGGTAACCTATTACCGCGTAAGCCGCAGCGTGGGATTTGTTAAAAGCATATTTTGCAAAATCAGCCATTTCATTAAAAATCCTTTCAGCCGATACTTTATCTATGCCATTTCTAACACAGCCCGGTACATCCACCCCAAGGCCGTTTATAAAATTATTGCGCTCTTCCGCCATAACATCTGTTTTTTTCTTTGACATTGCCCTTCTTACCAAATCGCTCCTGCCCAAGCTATAGCCGGCCAAATCCCTAACTATCTGCATTACCTGCTCCTGGTACACAATACAGCCATAGGTTTCATCCAAAATATTTTCCAGGGCTGGGTGGGTATACGAAATTTCATTTGGGTTATTCTTCCCATATATATATTTCGGTATAAAATCCATTGGACCTGGCCGGTAAAGTGAAATCCCCGCAATAATGTCTTCTAAATTTTTTGGCTTTAGCTCTTTCATGAAGCTTTTCATTCCGGCACTTTCCAATTGAAACACGCCGTCTGTTTTGGCTTGCGATATTAGGCTGAAAACATTTGGGTCGCTATACCCTAACTGGGCAAAATCAACATCAATATTATGATTGCGCCTAATTTCCTTTATTGCCCCTTCTATAACAGTCAAAGTCCTAAGGCCTAAAAAGTCCATTTTTAAAAGCCCCAACTCTTCTAGTGTGGTCATTGTGAACTGGGTTGTTATTACGCCGTCATTTTGGTTTAAAGGCACATATTCGGTTAGCGGCGCATCACAAATTACTACGCCTGCCGCATGGGTTGACGAATGCCTCGGCAGCCCTTCAAGCCTTAAGCTCATATCTATCAATTTTTTTGTTTCCCCGCTATTAACATAAAGCTTATTTAGCTCGGGGTTCATTTCCAATGCCTTTTCGATTGTTATGCCTAATTCCATAGGCACCATTTTTGCAATAGTATCCACTGTCTGGTAGGGCACGGACATAACCCGGCCAACATCGCGTATAGCCGCCCTTGCCGCCAATGTCCCAAACGTAATAATCTGCGCGACATGGCCTTCGCCGTATTTCCCCACAACATAATCTATAACCTCTTGCCTGCGCTCATAACAAAAATCTATATCGATGTCGGGCATGCTAACCCTTTCCGGGTTAAGGAAGCGTTCAAAAAGCAAATTATATTTCAAAGGGTCGATATTTGTAATGCCCAATGAATACGCAACAACGCTGCCTGCCGCCGAGCCCCTACCGGGGCCTACAATAATGCCGTTGTCGTGCGCATATTTAACAAAATCCCACACAACCAAAAAATAATCTATAAACCCCATATCTTTTATAACGCCCAGTTCATAAAAGAGCCGGTTTTCTATTTCGCCAGTGATATTTTTATATTTACGGCCAAGCCCTTCCAAACATAAATTTTTAAGGTATTCAAACGGGTTTTTGTTGCCTTCAATTTTAAATTTCGGGAGCTTGTAGTTATTAAACTCTATTGAGACATTGCAGCGCTTTGCTATTTTTGCAGTGTTTTCTATCCCTTCCATAGCATAAGGGAACAGCATCGCCATTTCTTCAGGGGATTTTAAATATAGCTGGTCTGAGCCGTAGCTCATCCTGTCTTCATCTTGCAGTG
>JAITVM010000139.1 GCA_031285815.1 Clostridiales bacterium
AATAAAAGCCTACTAAAAAACCCCCCGCCAAACCTATTAAAAACCATAGCCGTTTCAATATTTATAAAATTAATAAAGGGGTATAAAAGTATACCAAATAAAACGGATATTATTGCCCCAATAAATTTAGATAGAATATATACAAAAATATTTATATCTGTTTTGGATATAAAATTTATTGATTGCATATGTATGCTAAAGCCACCAAAAGATATAACGAATAGCGCCGGCAGGATATGCCCGCCTTCGGATAAGGCTTTAGCCCCATTTGTTATTTCAAATAACCCATAAATAATACCTTTAAAAATATCTTTGTCTAAACTAAAAAATTTTGGCAAAGCCCCTGCTATATACATAACAATATTAATTATGTCAAGCATTTCTATTATTATGCTAAACAAAATTATATAACCGCCAATAATTAGTATTGCCTCCATAGACTTCTTTACACTGTCAGAAACAATAGCCGGTATATTATTGACGCCCTTAGCCTTTACCATATTTCCGTAAGCTAGGCGGAATAAATTCTTTTCCCTAGTGTGCGGGGCAGGGCTTTCTTTTTTATAATGCTTAAAAATTAACCCAGTAGTTATTGAAGCTAGGTAATGGCAAATTAAAAGAAAATACCCCACAATTGGGTTATTAAACATTGATGCCCCAACTGTGCCTATTATAAAAAGCGGGCCACAATTATTTACAAATGATATAAGCCTCTGGGCTTCTATTTTAGATATCATTTTATTTTCCCTAAGCTCAGAAGTTATTTTTGCACCAAGCGGGTACCCTGACGCCATGCCACAAGCCAGCGCAAAACCACCTATACCTGGCACACCAAATAATGGGTACATTACAGGCTCCAAAATTGTACCTAAAAAATTAACAAACCCAAGCCCCATTAAAATATTTGCCCCAATTAAAAATGGAAGCAGTGTAGGCAGTACATTATTAAACCACAAAGCTACAGCATTTCTGGCGGCCGATAATATTTCTATGGGATAAAAAACCAACAATATATTAAAAACCGCAATACATATTGGAAGAAATAAGTTCAAAATTATTTTTTTCGTAATAACCCAACCTTTCTATTAACATTTATAGTAGATATATATGATGAATGTTAAGCATTAAATGTCCCAATAAAATTGTTTTACCTCAAAAAAATAAACTGTGTAAAAATTTGTTTAAAGAAATATTTGAAAAATTGCCGCTTTCTTGTTATAATTTCATAAGATTGAAATTTATCCAAATCCTCTAGTTTATGTAACGAAGGAGGAAAAATGAACAAAAAGAATAATTCAAAAACCACTAAAGAACCTAAAAAAATTACCAAGGCGGCCAAGAAAACATCATTTGGCGATATTCATAGCCACTACAATAATCAAGTTGATTTAATAACATCACCCAAAAACCAGGCAAATAAAAAAAAACCTGTAGGCAAAAGCCCTGGAAGCAAGAACCTTTTGGGCAAAAAACCCGGGCCTGTGCGCAATAGTGATATCCGTAAAAATGAAGCTTACACTAAGCTGTTTGCTTATTTAATTTTTGTTTTATTTATTTTTTACATAGGCGGATATTTTTTTGTTTTGGCTAACCGGGAAACGACAGATTCAACTACTGTAATAAGCGGTGCTATAGACGAGCCACTTATTGCAAAAGGTGCTATTATTAGAGACGAAACCCTTTTTAAATCGCCTGTTGATGGGGATGTAATTTATTATGTTGAAGATAACGAAAAAATAAAATCGGGAACCCATGTAGTTTCTATTCAAAATTCCGACAATGTTGACGATATATTAGTTGAACTAGATAATTTGGATAATAAGATCTTTGAATTACAGGAGCGCCGCGATGATTTTTCGATAGCACAAAAGGACGCGAAAAGGCTCGCTTCTGAAATAAAACTCAGTATCGATAACTCGATGGCTGGTTTTTCTGAAAACAACATGGGGGCATTTTATAGGCTTAAAGATAATTTAGACAAAAAAATAAATGTCAGGAACCAGCTTTTACTGCAGGAAGAAGCAACTGCCCTAAAATCATATTCTGAAGAGCGCCAGCTTGCACTCGATTCCTTAGATAGCAATAACCAAAAGATAGAGTCACCAGGCAGCGGCATAGTCTCTTATTACATTGATGGTTTTGAAGTGCTCTTTAATTTTGAAAATTTATATTCTTTAACTAAAGCTAATATTAACTCAGCCTCAAAAGATAAAACAGTTTTCAATAATAAAACTGTAAAACAAGGTGATATGGTTTTTAAAATTATAAATTCTAATACATGGTATATAGCTTCATATATTGATACAGCTTTTATTGAAACTTGGAAAGAAGGCGATGAAAAAACCATTTCCATTGAATACAATAAAAACTATGATGAGCTTAATGCTTTAGTTGATAGGGTCATCCCCGGCGAAAACGAATCTTACGTTGTATTTAAGCTTACAAGCAAGGTCCTTAATTATATAAATATGCGTGAGGTTAACTTTAAATTGTCAAACAGCAATGAAGAAGGGCTTAAGGTCATTAATAGTGCTGTTACCGAAATGCTGCTTTTAAAAATCCCTGAAAAATATATTTATGGGCCAGATAATGACCGCATAAAACATATGGTTAATGGTGAATTAAAAGAGGAAACTATAAGGAAGTATGCCCCAGACCAAGAATATATTTGGGTGGTGCAGCAATACCCAAACATCCAATATGGTGATTCTGTTATAGACCCTAACAACCCTGCCGATACTTTTAAAATCGAAGAATCCATGAACATTAATGGCGTGTATTTAATAAATAGCGGCATTGCAAAATTTGCAAGGGTATACATCAAAGAAAGTGTTAATGGGTTTACTATTTTAGAACCGTCAGCTGAACAAGGCATTAGGGCTTATGATGTTATCGTTACTGATGCATCTGGGGTAACCGAAGGGCAACGTATATACAAGAAAAATTAAGGGGCTACTATGATTAAAGACAACTTATCTTTAATAAAGCGCAATATAGAAGCAGCATGTAAAAACTCCCCTAATAACGTAGAGGGTATTACAATAATTGGCGTAACGAAAACCATCCCTGTTGATAGGGTTAAAGAGCTTCAAGAAAATGGAATATGTGATTTCGGCGAAAACCGCGTACAGGAGTTAATGTCGAAGCACGAATTTTTTAGTAACGCCAATTGGCATTTGATAGGCCATTTACAAACTAACAAGGTTAAATATATCATTGATAAAGTTTTGCTTATACATTCAGTTGATAGCCTGAAGCTCGCCGCAGAAATTAATAAGCATGCAAAACAAAAAAATATTATTATGGATATATTGTTAGAGTTAAATATAGCAGAAGAAGAAACTAAGTTCGGTTTAGGTGAAAATGGCGCCTATGGGCTTATAAAAGAGTTAAAAAGTTTTAATAACATCAGGGTTAAAGGCCTAATGACAGTCGCCCCTTTTGTAGGCGACCCAGAAGAAAATAGGCCAGTGTTTAAAAAAATGTACGATATTTTTAATAATATTAAAGAAATCAAACAACCAAACCTTGATATATCCAAATTATCGATGGGTATGACTAATGATTACTCTATAGCTGTTGAGGAAGGCTCCAATATGGTTAGGATTGGGACAGGCATATTTGGCAGCAGGGGCGCGTTATGACCTATAAAACGAATAGGAGGAATGGAATAATGGCAAGTTTATTTAGCAAAGCAAAAAGTATTTTATTAGGCCCTGATTATGACGACGAAGAATATTTAGAAGAAGAATTTGATGAGGAGCAAGCTGCTGAGCCACATAAAGAGGCACCAACTGCCAGGGCAACAAACAAGCGTGGTATGCCATCGAAGGTTGTTAATATACACCAGGTAGCAAAAATGGAAGTAGTACGCGCATACCCAGAAGTTATCGGGGACGCTTTCAGCATATGCGAATATGTAAAAGATAACAAAATTTGTGTTGTTAACCTTGAAGGTGTTGAAAATAAAGAGGCCCAAAGGATTGCAGACTTTTTGGGCGGCGCTGCTTTTGCCCTTAATGGCGATATCCAGCGTATTAGTAAAACAGTTTTTATTATTGCCCCGACTTCTGTTGAAATCACTGGTCAATTAAGGGACGAGCTAAAAGAAAACGGATTTAATTTCCCGTGGCTAAATTCAGGGCTCAGATAACATTGGAGGTTATGTTTTGGAAGTAATAGCGGAGGCGTTATTATGGTTTAAAAATACATTGTCAGTTTGTATTTTTATTGTTGTAATTTTATCATGGTTCCCTGTAAACAGGAGCCACCCTTTATATAGATTATTATTGGCTATTACAGACCCTATCCTGCAACCTATACGAAAGGCGCTTTATAACTCCCCGATTGGCGGGCCGGGGATGATGATTGATTTTAGCCCTTTTATCGCAATGGTTTTACTTCAAGTTGTATATAACATTATAGCATCTCTCATTCTGGCACTATAAAAGCACCTGTTACTTCGGGGCATAGTTTAAATTCTATGCCCTTTTTTATTTCCCTGGAATGATTTCAAGCAAAACGAGGAATAATATACCCATAACGTTATTTAACTTTACAAAAAGGCAATCCTACTAAAAAATAATAGATAGGTATGGGTATATATGAAAAATTATTATAATATAAAAAAACCGCTAGTATTTTTTTATTCGCTAATTATATGCGTATCCTGTAGTACACCGGAAGCCTCTAATAAAGAAGGCATAAAAGCAGATAACAGGTCTATATCAAATGGCACAAGTTTTAACAGGGACCCTAAGTCCATTAATTTCAGCGGGCTCAAGTTTAACGCTTGGGATGTAGGGGCCGCTTCGAAGAATATTTCAAAACGTAAAAAAAAGCCATATACCATAATGGTATTTATGAATGGCTCTGACCTTGAAAGCGAAACCGGTGCAGCCACTGATGATTTAATAGAAATGCTGGACTCTGGCGTAGATTCTAAAAATTTAAACCTCATCCTATTTACCGGCGGCTCAAACCGCTGGCAAAATGACACCATCCCAGAAAATAATTGTATGCTGTGGGAAGTAGCTGACGGCAGCATAAACAAACTTTCTGGCGTTGGGTTGGTAGATATGGGCGACCCCGGGACACTTTCCAGTTTCATAGATTTTTCTACCAGCAATTTCCCCGCCGATAAATACGGCTTAGTATTATGGGACCATGGCGGCGGGACAATAATCGGTTATGGCAGCGATGAAAAATTTAACGAGAGCAGTTTAACTTTATTGGATTTAAATTATGCTTTTGAAAAATCCGCATTATCAAAAAACAAATTAGAATTTTTAGGGTTTGATTCGTGTTTGATGGGCTCTGTTGAAATGTCTGTCGTCGCTTCAGATTATGCTAACTATTTAATAGCATCGGAAGATTTAGAACCTGGCGCCGGCTGGGACTATAGCTTCCTTTCAGTTTTTAATAAAAACCCGAATATTGGCGGCGCAGAACTAGGCAAAACAATTGTTGACTCTTTTATAAGCTATTATGGCATGGGTTCTGAAGAAATACTTAATTTATCTGTCACAGACCTATCAAAGGTTGATGCGGTTATGGCCGAAATGGGCAACTTAATGGCTTTATGTTCTAATAGCCTGGGCGAAGGGCAGCTAACTTCTTTCCGGTCGCTTTCAAAAAAACGCAATGGGACGAAAACCTTTGGCGAGGGCAGCCCCCGCGATAATGACTGTGATATGGTAGATATAGGGGATATGGCCATTAACCTCTCAGACCTATATCCAGAGCAAGCAGCAAAACTACTGGCCGCTTTAGATAAAGCTGTCATATATAACAAAAATAATTATGGCGGCAATTTAAAAGGGCTAAGCGCTTATTATATCTATGGCGGCATAGATGGCGGCGAACTTTCTTTAGATTTATATGAAGCGCTGAGCATGAGCCCCCAATACACAAGCTACCTAAATAATTTTTACCTATCACTGGCCAATACACTTAACAATACCAAAAGCCGTTCCGGTACTGGCACAACAGGGGCCATTGATATAGTTAAAGAGGATATAATAGATACAAAGCTTACACTCTGGCAAAAGCTAAGCGGTGGGCGCTTTATAATGGCAGGGTCGGTCACAATGGCTGAAGGCAATGACCAGATAGATATCGCCGGATATGGCAAAAGCAGGTTATGGCCGTCGGTTAATAATAAGAATGTATGCCTGTATAAAATTTCATCAACTAACTCGCTAGCTTTTTATGCTATACCAGCAACCCATAATGGCCAAAGCTGTGATATCATCGTAATGGCCAGTGAAGAAAACCCTAACGGCGTAATTCTGGGCGTGAGGCACGAAGAGGGCATTGTTATACAAAAGGGGCTGGACCCAATAAAAAAAGGCGATAAAATCGCATTCCATTATTTAGAGCGGCTTGGTGATAATAATTTTGAATGGTATGAAAGCGAAGAAATCACTGCCGAAGGTGAACTAAAATTAGAATGGGCTAAACTAACAGGCACAGATAATTATTTTTGCTTAGTTAAAACAGACGTCCACCAAAATGAACACTATGGGAAATTAGTGCAATAGGCCGACACAAAATAAACCGGTATGGCAACATTTTTAATTTGTTGTGGCCATACCGGCTTTTTAATAAATTGGCAGCCAAACCTGCAACGCCAAAGACCCTTATATACTACCAGTTTGCGTGTGCAAAAAACATAAACCTAATAGTTAGAAAGGAGGCTTTCCAATGAATCCCTCCCCCTTATAAGTACATCGCTACCATCTGTTTTAATCAATACTTCAGCCGGCCTCAGCCTGGAATTATAATTGCTTGACATAGAATAACCATATGCACCTGCTGTCAAAACAGCAATGATATCGCCTTCTTGCGCCGAAGGGAGCAGCCTCCCTTCGGCTATTGTATCTGTTTCACATATATTGCCGGTGACAGTAACTATTTCTTGGTTGTTGTTTGATTTATCACGCCTAGCTATGTGTAGCTCGTGGTATGAACCATACATAGCCGGCCTTATGAGGACGTTTAAGCCTAGGTCTGTGCCAACATACTTCGTTTTGTAGTTTTTCTTAACACTATTAACTGTGCCTAATAAAATACCGCTTTCCGCAACTAAATACCTGCCCGGTTCAGCCTTAAATATAATACCTTTATTATCATACCCGGACACAAATTCACTTATAACCGTGTTTAACCCATTTGCCAAGGCTTCCAAATCAAGCCGGGCTTCTGTATGTTTATAAGGCACACCAAAACCCCCGCCTAAATCTACAAACTTTAATGATTTAAACTGGCGTGCAATATTTAAAATCGACCGGGCACCCTCAACATATTCTTTGTAATCCAAAAACAAAGAACCTAAATGCTGGTTAATACCAACTAATTTTAAATTATATTTATCAACTGCTTCCAATACTTCCGGAATAAACTCCTGGGAAATGCCAAATTTAGTATTTTCACCAGCAGTCACCACAACTTCAGAATGGCCAAACCCCCTGCCTGGGTTCAGCCTTATAGAAATTTCTGAGCCAGGGTATAACCTGCCAAGCTTTTCTATCTGTGAAACCGAGTCAAGGCTTATTAAAATATTATTTTCCATAGCATATTTAAATTCATCAGCCGATGCATTATTTGAAACATAAAAAATTTCATTGCCTTTAAAACCGCTTTCCTTTAACAAGAACATTTCACCAATAGAAAAAGCGTCAGCGAAAAGGCCTTCGCTTTTAATTATTTTAATAATTTCTATATTGCTATTCGCTTTTATAGAATAACTTATTTCAAAATTAAAGCCCTTAATTATATTCTTTAACCCGCGGCATGCGCCCCTCAAGATATCTTCGCTATAAACATATAATGGGCTCCCGTATTTTTCTATAAGTTCAAAAATTTTTTCATCATCTAAAAAATTATTAACCATAATGCACCCCTAGCAGTACTATAATTTTTTATAAAAGCTGTTTCCCTTATTTTAGAAAAAATCCCCTGCCAAAATGGCAAGGGGTTCATTTTTATTTAGCATACTCTATCGCTCTTGTTTCCCTAATCAAGCTAACTTTTATTTGCCCAGGGTACTCTAGCTCTTCCTCTATACGGTTAGCAATATCCCTAGCTAATAAAAGCAAAGCAGAGTCATCAACCTCATCCGGTACAATAATTACACGTAATTCCCTGCCCGCCTGGATCGCAAAAGATTTTTCTACCCCTTTGAAACCGTCGGCTATGCCTTCAAGTTTTTGTAAACGTTTAACATATGTTTCTAAAGTTTCCCGCCTGGAGCCTGGCCTTGCAGCAGATATAGCGTCAGCAGCTTGAACAATAACAGAAAATATATTAGTTGGTTCGACATCGCCATGATGTGCTTCTACAGCATTTATAACAATGTCTGACTCACGGTATTTTTTTAGGAGCGAAACGCCAATGCTAACATGGCTACCTTCCATATCGTGGTCGACAGATTTTCCAATGTCATGTAATAAACCGGCCCGCTTAGCAATGACTGGGTCAACCCCAAGTTCTGCTGCCATAAGCCCGGATAAATGCGCTACCTCAATAGAATGTTTTAAAATATTCTGCCCATAGCTAGTCCTAAATCTCATTTTACCTATTAAACGGATAAGTTCGGGGTTAAGGCTATGAATGCCAACTTCAAAAACTGCCTCTTCGCCATCTTCACGAATTAAAGCTTCAACTTCTTTTTTTGCTTTTTCAACCATTTCCTCAATACGCGCCGGGTGCACCCTTCCATCAGCAATAAGCTTTTCTAGGGCAATCCTTGCAATTTCCCTGCGCATAGGGTCAAACCCTGATAAAACAACAGCCTCTGGCGTATCGTCAATAATAAGCTCTATGCCAGTAAGGGCTTCGATAGTCCTGATATTCCTACCTTCCCGCCCAATGATCCTACCCTTCATCTCATCGTTAGGGAGGGAGACAACAGACACGGTAGTTTCTGTTACATGGTCAACCGCACATCTTTGTATAGCATTAACGATTATCTCTCGGGCTTTTCTATCAGCTTCCAGTTTAGCTTTACTTTCCAAATCCTTAATAAGCTTAACCGATTCCAGCTTAACCTCTTCTTCAATAGAACTGAGCAAGAATTCTTTTGCCTGCTCTTTTGTTAACCCGGAAATACGCTCAAGCTCCTGGGCTTGCTCTAAAAATTTTTTATTAAGCGATTCTTTTAAATTATCGGCCTCTGCTGTTTTTTTGCTAAGCTGGTCTTCTTTCTTTTCATAAGAATCAACTTTCCTATCCAATGTCTCCTCTTTTTGCATCAACCTGCGTTCGAGCCTTTGTAGTTCAGAGCGCCGTTCCTTAAGGTCCCTTTCAATATCGTTCTTTAATTTAAGCGATTCTTCTTTTGCCTCAAGCAAAATTTCTTTTTTCTTAGCTTCAGAATTCTTTTTTGCAAGCTCTACAATATTGATAGCTTCTGCTTCAGCGCTGCCAATCTTAGCTTCCGCAATTTTTTTCCTGTACAGTATTCCGCCAAAAAAAGATAATATACTAAATACCAAAACTGGGATTAAGGTAACTATAAAATAATGATAAAAAGTGGGCATATTCAAACTTAAAAAAACTATTACAAACACCTCCTTAGTTTATTTTTATAACTTAAAACGCGACATACCGCCGGAAGGTATACTCCCAAGTATTTAATTAAATTCAACATACATATTTAAATTCTTTTCAATTTTATTACTTTTTAAACACTATGTCAAGCAACTTGATTCTTTACAAACATAAATATATCAGTTTTTGTAATTTTATAAATAATATTTTTTTCAGGTTAATAATATTCGTGGTTTAATTGTACTTTTCTACCAAATTTTTAGACCATTTACCTTTTTTAACCCTAAGTATGCAAGGTATTAATTTAAAAACCTCTTCACAATACGCCAATAAGAAAACATAATATATGGGGAGGTGCAATATATGCGCCCCTAAATATGCAAGCGGCACACCAACGCACCAGACTGAAACCATATCTATAACCAGGCAAAAAACAGTGTCCCCACCGTTTCTTAAAATGCCTACGATAGCGGTAAAATTATATGTTTTCAAAATAATGCCAAAACTCATAATATAAATTATTTTCACCGCATAACTAATCGTCAAATCAGATAACCCATCATAGAAAATAAGTAGGAACGGGGCTGAAATAAATAAAAGTATACCCATTATAACTGACATAAACACAGCCAGTATAGTTGATTTTTTTGAATATTCAATTGCCCGCCCAATTTCCCCCGCGCCTAGTGAATTTGCTATTAAAATACCTGCCGCAGAACCGATGCTAATCCCCAAAACAGTAAATACCTGCTGTATAGGCGCAGTTGACACTATTGCAGAAAATGCTTCGCTACCCAGTTCCCCATAAGATTCTTTGTACAAGGTCACACCCATAGACCATACTACTTCATTCAGTAATACAGGCCAGACCATTTTTATATAATCTTTTAAAAATAAGCCGTCCTTAACAAAATAATTCTTGAGTTTGCCTAAAGCAGGCAGCTTGAATTTTTTCATTATTATTATCTGGGCCACAACCTCTATAACCCTGGCAATTAAAGTTGCTTTTGCAGCACCGGCGGCACCCTGGTGCCAAACAAATATATACAGGTAATTAAACGTAATGTTTGACAGCAGCGCAATAATAGATGTTACCATTGGCACAGCCGTATGGCCAGTACAACGGTGGGCCGAATTCACTGTTAATATAAAAGCATTTAAAAAGAATGTATAAGAGACTATTTTTAAATAGCTTTTGCCAATCTCAACAACCCCGTTATCATCTATATAAAATCTAATTATTGTCCCGGTAAAAAACTGGCTCATTATAAAAAACAATACCGCAGCCACCATAGAAAATGTAAATGCGAGGCCCATTGTTTTATGTATCGACTTTACATCGCCTTTTCCCCAAAACTGGCCAATAAATATTGCTGACCCGCTTACTATCCCATAAGAAGTTAGAAGGAATAAAAATAAAATTTCATTACCTGTACCAACCGCGCTAAGCGCTTGGTCCCCAGCAGTACCGATCATTAATATATCAACAAAATTAACTGCCGAATTTAAAAGCTCTTGCCCAATTATTGGCGCCGCTAAGGCCAAAGTCCTTATAAATACTTTTTTACTAGTTTTATCAAACAAATTAGTTTCCCCTATTCCCTTGTGTCATTGCCTTTTTCCATATACCCCATTATAGAAGCCGCCATCTTTCTATAATGTAAGCCTAAAAACCATATAATACATAAAAGTTTATAAAAAACATTGATAAAATCTGTAATACAGTTAAATAGATACTGGATAAATATATTGGCGCCAATTTTAAGTGAGGCATAGTATATTATAAGCGAAACAGCAAGCTGCCCTGCCAGGCTTGAAACCACCAAGAACAATGCGCCAAAAAAGTTCCCCTTCAATATTATTTTTGAACCAATAAGTGCCCTTATCCCCCATGTATTTGAAATTGTTGAATAGGGTATAGAAAAATAATAGCTAACTAAAAAATATACAAAAATTATCCCGGCTAGATAAATATTTATAGCCACAAGGCT
>JAITVM010000181.1 GCA_031285815.1 Clostridiales bacterium
AACATCTTTTTCCACCATGTTTTTGACGCCTTTAATTTGGCCTTCTATTTTATTTAGCCTCGTAATGAGGTTTTTTTTCAATTTTTCGTCCCGCATCCTAGGCACCTCCGAAAACAATATACCATACCCCTGTAGGGTATGTCAAGGGCGTTTATAAAACCCAGGGAAATTAATTTTTGTTATATAAAATATTTTGCCGGGACATGTTCAGTCAACCAAACATTATTTTCTGAAATATAAAATAAATACCCATCCCGGTACATCGCTTTTGCGTTTATTAAGAGGGCAATAGGCCGGCCATGCCTTATGCCAACTTTCTGAGCCGTTTCTATATCTGCGGAAAGGTGGACATGGTTTCTAGATTGTTTTAATAAACCTTGGGTGTTTATGCTGCCTAAAAAGCGGGTGGCAGTCCCATGATAAAGTATGTCCGGAGGGGGGCTGGGTATGAGGCCTAAATCTATATTTATTGAATGCCCTTGGTTTGCCCTAATTTTAGTTTTGTCAGGGCTAAATATAAACCTTTGCTTATTGTTCTCCGATACAACCCTCTCCAGTAAATCCATATTTACGTTATAATTCTTTTCATTTAAAGCTTTTAAAAGGGCACCAACATCAGCCCAGCCATTTTCATTTAACCCTATACCAATAGTTTCAGGTTTGTGCCTTAAAATTAAACTCAACAGCTTGCTTATTTTTGTTAGGTTTTCCATTGCCTACAACTCCAAATTTAAATATTTAATATACTAATATTTTAAGGGTCTCTAATAATTTTGTAAAGAGGCCGAATAATAAGTATATACTGTGTAATTAATTAAAAGAGGATCAGGTGTTTACAGATGAAGTATATACTAGCAATAGATTTTGGCAGGGCATACACAAAGCTTTGCGCTATTGATATTTTTGATAAAAAAGTACTGGGCAGGGCAATTTCTAGGACCAGCCCAGATTTAGATATAGGTTATGATAATGCGCTGGAAATACTACATGATTCGATTGGGAAAATAGATTTTGACATGACATTGTCGTGCACCAGTATAGTAAATGCTGTGCCCCAAAGCCGTGTTGAACCTGAGCCTATACTTTCATGCAATGCGGTTACGGTAGCGGCCGAGCTTTTGTCAGAGGGGACAGACAGTATAAATGGCATTGGTGAAATTATTGTAATTGACGTTGGGGCGGAGTCTTCAAGTGTATACTCTGTTGCGGATGGATATGCACAAAAACCAAATGTAATGGTTAAAGGCACGAAATTACCGCGCAGTTATTTTACGGTGGAAAATGGTTTAGGCTTTAATAATGCCCCCCTATCAGAATATATTCAAGGGATGGCAGGCAAGCTTAATTTTTCTGAGGCATTGATAGAAGAATTTTTAGATTTGCGGGACAAAGACCCGTATAGCCTTTTAGAAGCCGGCCCTGATTTTAAAAGGGTAGCCGATGAAGTATGCCGGATCTGTACAAATACTGCACTAATAAACCATTGTGGCCGGATAGAGGCTGTATACACGCCTTTTAAAGAAGCCTTTCTGCAACATGGCAAAGATTTGACCGGTGTCAAAAAAATCATCGGGACCGGTGGGGCTATTGCAAACGCCAAAAACCCGGAACAGCTGATTTCGAGGAATTTAGATTACACATCATTAAGGCCAGAGTCGCCTGAGCTGGCTGTAGATGCTGACAATATTTTTTATGCTGCCGGGCTATTAGCAAAAATTGACCCAAATGCTGCATTAAGTATAATTTTGGACGGGATCATGATATAATAATTTTGAATGGGATGTTAAAAACTAATAAATTATATTGCCGGGGGTGGGTATGAGGCAAATTGAAACCAGCTTAATAACCGAAAAAGTGGCCGGGCTCTGTATGGAATCTAATTATTTTTTATGCAAGGATGTTAAACAGGCTTTGAAGCTGTCGGCGGAGAAGGAAGTTTCGCCAATAGGCATTAATGTTTTGAATACGCTTATAGAGAACGCAGAAATTGCGGCGGAAGAGGGGCTGCCTATTTGCCAGGATACCGGCATGGCTATTGTTTTTGTGGAAATTGGCCAAGGCGTGGAGATAAAAGGCGGAAGCCTGACAGGCGCCATCAATGAAGGGGTACGCCAAGGTTATAAGCTAGGGTATTTGAGAAACTCTATTGTTGAAGACCCCATACGGCGAAAAAATACTGGCGATAATACACCGGCTGTTATCCATTATGATATTGTAATGGGTGGCAAACTAAAAATAACAGTTTCCCCAAAAGGTTTCGGAAGCGAAAATATGAGTGCATTAAAAATGTTAAAGCCATCTGATGGCATAGAAGGGGTTAAAAATTTTGTCATACATTCTGTAAAAACGGCCGGGGCTAACCCTTGCCCGCCAATTATAGTTGGTGTTGGGGTAGGGGGTTCAATGGAGAAGTCAGCGCTTCTTGCCAAAAAAGCATTATTAAGGGAAATCCCCAACCATAACCCAGACCCGTTTTGGGCTGATATAGAAACAGGCCTGTTAGGCGGTATAAATAACTTAGGGATTGGGCCTGCTGGGCTTGGCGGGACAGTTACTGCACTTGCGGTTAATATTGAAGTATTTCCGACACATATAGCCGGGTTACCGGTTTCCGTAAATATTTCATGCAATGCTACGAGGCACCTAGAGGTAATATTATGATTAGCGCATTAGAAATATCAAATTTAAAAGCCGGGGATACCTACAAATATAGCGGGGAATTATATACGGCTAGGGACCAGGCGCATAAGCTTTTGGTTGAAGCAATATGTTCTGGCCGTAGGCTGCCGATTGACATAAACGGGGCCGTAGTATATTATGCCGGGCCTTGCCCTGCTAAAGCTGGGCGGCCTATTGGGCCGGTTGGCCCCACAACCTCCGGGAGGATGGATTCGTACTCGCCAATTTTGATTGGGCATGGGTTAAAAATTATGATAGGTAAAGGCCCGCGTTCAGAAGAAGTAACCAGGGCAATAAAAAAATATAAGGGCATTTATTTTGCAGCTGTCGGAGGCGCGGGCGCGTTATTATCAAAATGTGTTACAAGCTCCAGCATAGCAGCTTTTGAAAACTTGGGGCCAGAAGCGGTCTATAGGCTAACGGTCAAAGATTTGCCGCTAATTGTAGCGGTAGATAGCGAAGGCCGGGATTTATACGAAATAGGGCCAAAATTTTATGCTACAAAATAATTAACTAAAAAAACCCGCGCAAATGCCTGCACGGGTTTTTTATTGTATTGGGGCTTAAATTTATTTATATACCCTCCTAAAATATTTGAAAGGGAATTCCGAAATATTTACACCTTCTTTACTGGAGCAATGAATAAAAACCTGCTTGCCGTTTTCCAGCTTGCCTATGTAAATGCCGACATGGTTTGCATTGGAGGGTGTATTATCCACTTCGTCCGGGTTTTTCCAAAAACCTAAATCCCCAATCCTAAGCTCGTTTTCATTAACAGCATCCCCGACAAAGAATTGGTGTGCTGTGCCGCCTGCGGATAAGCCTGTAAAATCGGCACCGGTTTTATAAACCCAATCAGTATAGCCGGAACAATCTAAGCTTTCGGGTAAGCCACCGGCAGGTGATTTGCCGCCCCATTCATATTTAGTATACCCAACCAAGGACGAAGCAGCCTCCATTAAAGATTTTAAATCCGGGTCGGTTTCGTTTTCTATAAGTTGATAAGCTTCTTGGGACTCTTTTTGGGAAAGCTTGTTGCCGTTTTTAAAAATGACATTATTCAGTACAAATATAGTTAATATAATAATTATAATTAAGCCTAAAATTTTTTCAGCCATAAACAAGGCCCCTTTCTGAAAAAACACTACCCACAAATATTTTATATTAAAAGGTACCGAGGTTGTTCGTATTTTCTTTATCCACCATGTTTATCATAATACTATTTACGGAAATGTGCCGGCTTTGTTTGAAAAATTGCGGGCCCCTTTTTTTGTGTATCTCTAATCGGTAGAAAATAGCCAAGTTATCATTATTGGACAACATGCTTTAGTCAAATGCTTATCTTTTGATGTGAAAAAATTTTTCAAGGCAAACATTACAATATCATAGTATAATATAAGCTGTGGTACATCAAAAAATTATTAACCTTTACAGAATATTCTTATTTTATAATTTAGGGGAGGGGACGTTTAATGAAAATTTTGCTGATCCAGCCAAAAATGAATAAACGCCCAATGGATACAGAATTAAAAACCCGCATGTCGCCGCCGTTAGGGCTTCTTACTTTAATTGCCCTTACGCCCATAGGGCATGAAATAATACTTGTTAATGAAAATACAGAAGAAATAGATTTTAGTTTTAAAGCTGGCCTTGTAGGCATTACGATTACATTGGATGTGATGCCGCGGGCAATACAAATTGCAGAAATATTTCGGAATAATGGCGTGCCGGTTGTTGCTGGGGGGATACATGTGACATGTAGCCCAGATAGCTGCCTGCAGTATTTCGATTCAATTTGCGTAGGCCCGGCAGAACGTGTATGGGCTAAAATCATTATGGATGCGGAAGCAGGTAATTTACAAAATATATATCATGATATGGATGGGTTTTTAGGCAGCGAGATTATAGCCCCAGACTTTAACCACCTGGATAGGGGGAAATACCTTTACACCAATATTATTTCAACGAGCAGGGGGTGCCCTAATAGGTGCAGTTTTTGCTATAACAGTAGTGGGAATAGGGCATATGCCTTGCGCACAATTGAGTCTGTTGTAAAAGAAATACGGTCGCTTGGTACGAAACATATTTTGTTTATTGATGATAATTTTATAGGCTGCCCACAACACACTAAAGAGCTTTTAGGGAATTTTATTGGGATGGGTTTGAAATGGAGCGCGGCTGTTACATCCAATATTGCCGACTATCCTGAACTGTTGGATTTGATGGCCAAAACCGGTTGCCAGAGCCTTTTTATTGGCTTTGAATCGATTAATAATGAATCCCTGTTATCCGTGAATAAAGATAACAGCTTTGAAAAATATGGGCGGCTTGTTAATGAAATACATAGTAGGGGTATTATG
Source organism: Clostridiales bacterium (assembly GCA_031285815.1). GTDB lineage: Bacteria > Bacillota > Clostridia > Lachnospirales > JAITVM01 > JAITVM01. Next base: position 5,040 of record JAITVM010000181.1, read on the forward strand.
ATTAATGCCAGTATGGTGTTTGGGCTTGATGGGGATATGCCGGATGTATTTGAACGCTCCCTTAACTGGCTTGTACAAAATAAAGTAGAAACACTTACTTTACATATACTAACCCCATACCCGGGGACAGAATTGTATAAATCCATGTTAAAGGAAGGGAGGGTAATAGACAAGGACCTGTCGAAATATAATACGGCGAACGTAGTTTTCAGGCCCAAAAATATGAGCAGCGGCGAATTATATAAGGGGTACTTATGGATATATAAACAATTTTATTCTTTTAAAAATATAATGCGCAGGATGCCTAAGAGTAAAAAACAAATTATACCATATTTGCTTTTTAATTTCTCATACCGTAAATTTGGTAAGCTGACCGCGCTTTTATCCAATATTGCCCCGCTAAATAAATTGGGTAAAATTGCGCGGTTTATCTCTTACAATGTAAAGTGAACTGAATTTTAGTTACTAACAAACCCAATAGGGTATAAATAATCGGGCCAAAAAATTTCCAACCGCCATAGGCGGTGAGGGCATGGCATTCTATAATATAAACCATGCCCTCATACCTGACTGTTTTGTAGTTTCTGCTCGAATTAAATATTCATTACCATGCAAGGCATATCCCGGCCGGGATTTCTGGAGTGAAAGCTAATAATTTTCCGTATCCCGCATGCCCGCCGGCAGCAACAAACCCGACCTCCGCTATCACTTCTTCATGTAGGCAAATAACGGTAAAATCATCCCCATTCAAGGAAATTCGGACGGCATGCGCTTTTTCTCCGGGAAGCGTTTCGCCGGTTTTTGTCAACGTCACAGGGAGCATCCGCGCCGATAAATTAATCTCTTGGCTTGCGGCATCTGTGGCTATTACCGTGGCTAGGCATGCAAAACCTTCTATTACAGCCGCTACTTTGAGGCAGCTGCCATATTCAAGTTCGTTATAGGTACGGGATAATGGCGTTTTAATCAGTTTTTTTTCTGCGTTTTCGGCAAGGGGCAAGAGCATTGCGGAAGCTGATTTGCCCTGATACTTTACTGAGCCCCCCGATAACTCGGCTGTGCCATGATTATTGAAATGAAAATACTGTTCACATGTATGTGTACCAGTTGCATATATCTCATCAAAAATTATATATAACCCAGGGGCCAAATAAATAACTTTACGAAATACAAATATGCCTTTCCGCCAATACCCAAGGTGCCCACCGCTGATAAAACAGGCATCTTTCAAAAATCTATATTCCCCTTTAACCGGCTGTGCAATCGAAGTATAATCCCAAGAGCTAGCATATTCTGTAAAATCCTTGCCATCAACTGTAAAAGTATTATGTGCCGCCGGGGATTTCATGGTGTGCCGCAAAGATGAGTTTGGGTAATGATAGCGCCCGCTGTCGGTCAAAATATCTTCACCATGCGCAAACAAGTCGATATGTAATAAGTCCGCATGCCCATGCCCACTACCAAGGCTTCCGCAATGCATATGCAAAAAATTGTTTTTGTCACGGATGATGTAATTCCCACTGTCTATAAATGCTGTGCTATTTAGTTTGATACCGCCCTTCGTTGAGTTTATTTCCTTAAATGCATCGATGCCTAGCCCCCAAAGGTTTTCTTCAAATGCTGTGCCTTGAGAAAATGACATCAATTCTGGGGCTTGGCATAAATACCCGGTCCACGCTAAAACCCCACGCGCATCCACGTCGTCGCTGTCAGATTGGCATAGCAAATGGCCATTGGGTTTAATCCAGAGGGCTAATGCGCGTGCCATTCCGAGCACTGTTTTACTAAAACCATCTGGTAGTGGTATGCCGCACCGCGCCGCCGCCTGGATAACGGTGAGCAGGGACCGCATAACTTCCACATGATACTGCGGGCTCTGCTCCCAATGTATGCCGTCCGGCAGTACCTGCAAAGAAATATTATCATTTAACCGGTTGAGGCTTAAATCTATATATGATTGTTCGTTAAAATAAATACCCAGCAAAAAAAGCCCCCTGTCTTGAAGGATGCCCCAATTGCTGAGCCGCTGGAACCCACCATGTGATACCGCCAAATAATCCGCATGGGTGCGCAGGCAGGCATCTACCCTGTCAAAGAAACCTTCCGGCAGGGAGGCGCAACCTCTAATCATAGGCATGCCTGAAAGCCAAGCTTCGCAGCGGATACCGGCTTCTATTGGGCGCCAGGCAGTTTTTTTTGACATATCTGAAAGGGGTACATTTTTTATCCAATCGTCGATCAATGCCGCCGCTCTTTGAGCGTAGCATGCTTTACCGCTTATTGCATATGCTTTGCATAGCGCCGGGAAAAAACTGTGGCGGTTGAGTGCATATGTCCATTCCGGATCATCATAGGGTTGAAACTGCCAATCAATGCTATCTGAAAATACTACAGGTACCGACGTCCTTTCCATCTCCCATAGGTCTTGAAAAACAAAGCTGCCACTAATAATTTTGTCCGCATGGTTTACAATCTTTTTATCCGCGCCGGGAAATTCCAACTTTAACAGCAGTGCTTCTGCCTTGCCGTCTCCGCACCAAGTTTTATCGAGTTTTCCCATTATGCCCTCCTTACCAATAAATTGGCCAATCCTTTACTAATCTCGTTAAAAGTTCCAAATAAAAATAATCGCCCCAAAGGTTACATTCGTCAACCCCGCGGTCAATAACAGTATTGTAAGGGGATTTTTTTGCATATACTCCATGTAGCAGTAGGCCATTGGAATCCATGACATTTTGTACTGCACAAGAATTTATCAATGCAGCGGCTGTCTTTTTAGCATAACCGGTATAATATTGGGCTTTTTCCTGTGGAAGATATTTTGCCATTTCCAGCATGCCACAAGCTGCAATGGCTGCGGCAGAGGAATCTTTTGGCTCCCCGTCGGCTTCGGTAAAACACAAATCCCAAAATGGGATTAAATCCTCCGGTAAATGTTTCAAATAAAAATCGGCGACATGATAAAACATATTGATGCAAGTAGTTTCCCGCGTATATTTCATCGAAAGCGCAAGGCCATATATCCCCCACGCTTGCCCTCTTGCCCAAGCTGAGTTGTCTTTGTACCCTTGATGTGTTACGCCACGCAAAGGTTCACCAGTTTCTGTGTCAAAAAAGAATGTGTGGTACGTCGAATAGTCCACCCTAAGAAGATGGGAGAGGCTTGTTTCGGTATGCGCGAGGGCGCGTTCACGGTATGATGGGTCGCCTGTAATATCCGATGCCCAATACAATAATGGCAGATTTAGTAGGCAATCAATGATCAACCGGCTATTTTCTGGCGCGCCAAGACCGCCCCAAGCCTGAAAGAATTGGCCGTTTTCAATAAAGCGCCCCATTAGGATATCCGCTGCCAGCAACGCCGCTTTTTTACCAGTTTCATCACCTGTTAGGCGATATGCTGCCACACATGATGGTGTATACAAAAAACCCATGTCATGGTGGTCAACATCCACACGGTTTTCGGCCCTTTTTAAAAAACTTTTTACTTGGGCCAATGCCGCTTTTTGAAATTCCATGCCACCTGTATGTTCGTAAGCGAGCCAATACTGACCCGTGCAAAATCCAGTTGTCCATTCGGTATTGCCGCTAAGTTGATAAAAATTATTGGTGCTGTTCGAAGCCTTGAACTGGTAATTAAATTCAGATAGGTTGCACTTCAAAATAGAAACTGCAGTGTCTAGTGCTTTTGAATACTCCAATGCTGGGCCCCCTTATTAATTCTTCATGCCGCTTGTCGCAATACCTTGCACAAAAAAGCGCTGGAAAGCAAGGAATACGATAATGACAGGAATAAGCGATACAACTGATGACGCCATCAAAAGCCCATATTCAGTAGAATATTGGCCAATAAACATGCGGATGCCGAGTGGGATTGTCTTATTGGACTCCGAGTCAAAATAGATCATTGGCCCCATGAAATCGTTCCAAATACGGACAAACCAATAAATACTTAATGTTGCGATTACCGGCTTCGAGAGCGGTAAAACAATTTTAAAATAAATACCGTATTCATTCAGCCCGTCAATCCGTGCGGCCTCCATCAGCTCATTAGGTATGTTTTGATAAAACTGGCGCATTAAATAAACACCGAATGCAAGGAAACTCTGTATCAGTATATAGCCCGTATGGGAATCCCCAAGGTTCATTATCCGGAGCTCTGTATATTGGGGAAGCATATATACTTGCCATGGTATTGCGATTGTCGCAATATAGGCAAAAAATAAAATATCACGGCCTTTGAAATTACATTTTGTAAACCCGTATGCGGCAAAGCTAGATACGGTTACCTGAATAAGCGTGATCAATACAGAAAGCTTCATAGAATTCCATGTAAATAACGCAAATGGGATTTTGCTCCAAATTGTCGTGTAGTTTGACCACATAGGATTCTTGGGGACCCATTGTATTGGTACAGAAAAAACATCTATATCTGGCTTCAAGGAAGCAGACACCATCCACACTAGTGGCAGTAATGTAACTACTGTTAGGGCAGCGAGTAAAATATAGGTAATAACGGTTGAAGCTGGGTTTTTCTTTTCAATCATCCCTTTATCCCCTTTTAATTTGACATTTTCTTTTCGATATGCAACTGGAATAGCGTAATCACTGCGATAATCGCAAACAGTACAAATGATGCCGCACTTGTTACACCGTAGTCGAATGAGATAAAGGCCTTGTTATAAATGAAGTTCGACAGGAGGGTAGTTGCTGTACCAGGGCCACCCTCTGTCATAGCAAAGACCAAATCAAAGCTTTTAAAGCTTTCGATTGTCAGCATCAAGACAACAAAAAATGTTGCAGGCATCAGCATTGGCACCATAACCCGCCAAAAATATTGAAAACCATCTGCGCCGTCAATACTGGCGGCTTCATACAGTTCAATTGGAATATCCTGTAATGCGGCTAGATAAACAATCATGTAATACCCCATGTATTTCCATATATACACAATCATAACGGCCGGCAGGGCCCAATCTGTTGATGCAAGCCACCCAGGAGGGTTAGCAACACCAAGCATACCTAAAAATTGATTAATCGGCCCAATATCTTTCATAAAAAGGAGCTTCCATACAACGGCAATCGATGCCATGCTGGAGAAGTACGGAAAAAAAATGGCACTCCGGAAAAAGTTTTTGAACCGAAGTTTTTTATTTAACAACACTGCAAGCCCCAAAGCGGCGAATGTTGTGAGCAGCGTTGTAACAATTGTGAATGCAAATGTTTTGATTAAAGCGGATTTGAAAGCGCGGTCCCCGAATATATCTAAAAAATTGCTGGACCCTACAAAAGTCATTTCATTAAACCCATCCCAATCCATAAATGCAAGTATGAATGAAAACAACACGGGAATCAGCACAAACACCAATAGCCCTATGAAACTCGGCAATATGAACGACAAGCCGACCAATGTGTTTCTCGTGCCCATTGTTAGCCTCTTATTTTTATATGTTAACAAGCGGCCCATCCCCCTCTCTTAAAAAATTTTAGCTATCAGCCAAGCTGCCGAAACCTTATTTATACCAATTATTAAGGGCAGGCTTTTGCCTGCCCTTTTCGGCTTATTCAGCTTGAATTTCTGCGGAAAGTGTACCCATTTCAGCAAGCCCCTCATCGATAGGGCTTTCTTTTAACATGAGCAGGCTGTGCTGTTCGCCAAGCATCTGGTTTACTTCAGCAACTTTATCCATTGCAGGGCGGTCAAGGCTTATATTTTCGACTTTGAGTGCTTCCATCGCACCTTCTGGCATACCTTCAGCAGCAACAATCGCTTGGAGTGTTTCATCAGAGGAGCGGCCCGGTATAGCGAAACCATCGGAATAAATTTTTGCCCCTTCTTCCCCTGCCACGAATTTTGCAAATTCCCAT
>JAITVM010000198.1 GCA_031285815.1 Clostridiales bacterium
CACGATTGAGTGGGAATGATGTGCCGAGCGGTGTAAACCCTTGATATAAGTGGGTTTCAGAGGATGGAAACGTTTTGGCAACACTGATTGATTATCCATAAGTAAATTGACGGCGTTCGTGCCATTGCTGCACTAAACAACCTAAACGCGATAGATATATGTTCGCCTACATTGATAGAAAGGAGGATGCCGCTTTACCCAATATCCGCTATAGCTAAGGTATTCGCGGCTATTTATATATGATAAACTTTAGAAGCTGGCATGAAGTTGAAGAGTACAATAAAAAGAACCCACCTATGTACTGTAAAGCCCAGCTATCGAGAATGGGGCTCAAACCTAAAAACCCTGGAGACTACCAAACCCATAAGGTTTTCGGTAATGCGCAATATACATCGGGATGGCGGGAATATAATTTTTATAAGTTAGACAACACAACTGAAAAACGGAAGGTTAATAATATAGTCAAGGATATTCCGGCTACTCCGGGAAACCTTTGTGAGGCTTTGCATATAATTAGCGAGTCTGCAAAAAAGTCCCGCGATACAGCGCAGATCAGCTACTGTTTAAGCAATTATGCACAGGCGAAGCAAGCAAAATGGCGGAAAAGTAATTTATATGATTTGAAAGACAAAATTATTGCATTATTGTCAGAGGATAACATTTTATCATTGCAAGGCTATTACATCCAGCGTGCTACAAGATGTAAAAGTAATTTAAATGAATTATCAGATATAAATTATCTTGCAATATACACACGTGGCACATTCTGTTTTTATACGGCAGTCAAAGGGCGCCCAGAAAATATGGAGTACCTTGGCGAATTTCGGGGCTTAATACCACAAGATACTAACATACCATGTTCACTAAAATTTAAAGAAGCTGAAAAGCTATTAAGAAGCTACTATGAATTGTCTTTAAATGAAGGCGTCTTACCACTTTTTACTACAATCAATAAGAGAATGAAAAAATAAAGAAATTTAGTTTTGCCTACTTTTTTGTAGGCTTTTTTTATTTTGCAAAATGAAAATTTAAAAAAGGCAAAACCAGATAAAACGGAGAGGAATCCGATTTAACAGGTTTTGCCTAGTATGCAATAAAAAATTGAATATCATTCAATATGTGAGATATTGTATCATATTTTAATATTCTGTTCAATCTAAATTATTCACAATAATACAAAGAAAAATAAAGCATTATAGAGTAATTTGACTAAAATTCTGATGGCAAAATCTTCTTTTATAAAATAAATATTCACAGCTTTTTTAGGCATGTTTTAATAATTTCTGTATAAGACCAAGTATTACATTTTAATCGCCGAGAGGGGGCGCATTTAGGAATTGTGTTTCAAATTCCATTGTGGGGATAGGCTTTGAATACAAGAACCCTTGCAAAATATCAGCATTAAAGCCACGCAGGATTTCAGCCTGTGTTTCATTTTCAACGCCCTCCACACAAATAACCCGGTTAATGCTTTGTGTTATTTTTATAATAGAATTGACAAATTCTTTACAAAAATTATCATTTTCTATATCTATAATAAATGACCGGTCAATTTTTATCTCATCTACGGGCAGCTCCCTGAAGTAGCTCAGCGATGAATATCCGGTACCAAAATCATCGATAGCAATTTTTATGCCCTTGCGCCTTAAAGAACTGAGTACCTTGATCCCTTTTTGAATATCCATAATAAGCGCGGATTCGGTGATTTCTAATGTTACGTGGGTACATGGGAGCTCGATTTCATTTAAATAATTTAGCAGGCCCTCTTCAAAAAAATCACTGACAAGCTGGTATGCCGAAATGTTTATGCTTATAAAAAAATCGCTGCTTATCTCTAATTTGTTATAACAAATCCCCTTTGTCAGCCATTCTTTACATTGGGAAGATGCGGTTTTTAAAACCCAGTCCCCAACACTGTTCATAAGCCCGGCGTTTTCTAGCGACGGGAGGAATGCGCCTGGTGGGTAGATTTTGCCATCTGGAGACTGCCACCTGATTAAAGCTTCTGCGCCAACGCAAATATTGTGTTCTGCAGATAGCAATGGGTGGTAATATAATATAAACCCGCGCATATTATTGTCAACCGAGCGGCGCAGCTCCATTTCTAATTTAAGCCGGCTAATATTCTCTTCATAAAGCTCGTTGGAGAATATAAGTGTATTATTTTTTCCGCCAATTTTTATTTTACGTAGGGCAATATCACAATTTATCAATAACTCCTCAACGGATTTCCCAAATATAGGGTATTCTATGCACGATATAGAAATAGAATATTGATATGAAACCCCATTGCTTTCGATTGGCGTTTTCGAAAGGCTATGAAAGGATTCTAACTGCCGTAGGGCTTGGCTTTTTTTCATGTTAGGGAAGATAATAGCGAACAAATCCCCTTCAAAATGATAAACCTTGCCAAAAAAAAGTTTATTATTATTCAGCAGGCCGCCAAAATATTTTAGGAAACGGTTCCCTTCCGCATAGCTGAATATATTATTTACATTGTTGAAATTATCTATATCGAGTAAGAAAAGGTAACCGGAAACATTATCTGCAGCCAAAATATATTCTAAATCTTCAATAAATTTAAACCTATCAGGCAAGCCTGAGATAGGGGATATATAATAGTCGCTTTTTAATATCTTATTATACGTATTTAAAAGCTGTAAATTATAAATAAGCCCAACAATTAAAAAGGGGTTGCCATTTGGGTCATTATAAACTTGGTTTCTGGATGAAAGCCAAAGCACTTGGTTATTAATGGTTTTTATCCGGTATTCGAAATTTAAATTAGTTAGCGATTCTGATTTTATGTCCTTAATAAAATCGCGGAAAATATTTTTATCCTCATACAAAAGGGCTTCTTCGAAAGCTTCAAAATTATTATTTGAAGACCCTTTTAGCTGGTTGACAATTTCACCATATAGCCTATTTGCCCCATCAGCTAAATTGATTATATATTTACCATCTATCAAATTATCAACTATATGTGAGTTGTGTATTTCATTTTCTATATTTATTATTACCCCAGTTATTTCGGCAGGTTTTTTCTCAGGCCCCTCTAATAAAAAGCAGCAGGCTTTTACCCATATATGGGAATTGTTTTTGCCGATAAGCCTAAAGGGCCATTCTGATTTTGTATGCCCGGGTTCAAAAAATTTATTGATAAAAATATCTAAAGCCTTTATATCCTCAGGGTGGACATGCTTATAAAATTCTGAAAATTCATCAAAAGCTAATATTTCAGTATCAATTAAATCCGTAACGCCAGAAGAAAACATGGCTTTATGGCTAGAGTAATCTATACTGAAGTAAAAAGCTGCTGTGTTTTTAATTATAGCCATTAGCCTTTTAAGTTCGTCCACATTATTAGTTTTTTTGTTATTTACATCACTGTTTAGGGTACAAAATTTGTTCCTGCCGGTTTGTTTTGCTAAATAAAGTGCCTTGTCTGCTTCGGTAAAATAAATTTTATAATCCATACCGCGTTCAGGGGCAACTGTAGAAACCCCAATGCTGACAGAAACGTAGGGCGAAGCCGTAGACCTTGGGTGCTCTAATTTTAATGCCCTAATATTCTCAATCAACCTATTGGCCAGTATATTTGCCTGTTCTGGGTTGACACATGGCAAAATTATTGCAAACTCTTCGCCGCCATACCTTGCAATAATATCTGATTTGCGCAAAAAGCTGGATTTTATAGCTTGTGCGACTGCAACTAGGCATTGGTCCCCTTTTGGGTGGCCAAAGTAATCATTGTATAATTTAAAAAAATCTATATCTAAAAGCATAAAGCTAACGTTTGTGTTAGAGCGCATTGCGTGGCTCCAGACTTTTTCTGTTTCAATTTCAAAATAACGCCGGTTCCCGATTTTTGTTAGAGGGTCGGTTAATGACATTTTTTCCAGCTCACTGTTTAATGTATTTAACTTATTATTAGATATTGCCATGTTTTCTGCAAAAGAAGCCATTTTTTTGCTGCTTATTAAGATATTTATCCTGGACATATAAAAATAAATGGCCAAAAAATAGACTGCTACCGTGATAAAAATTGAGTTGTATAGATAAATATTGCCGGCCAAAGCAGTATAGTATTTTGAAATAACTATTAAATATACCCCCAGGTTTGAGGCTGTTAAAAATATTAATGTTGCAGGGTTAACAGCTGGCAAAAGCGCAACGGCGGCCGATGCCGCAAAAAAACAAAACAATGACTGTGATGACGCAGTGCTTATATAATATAAAAAATATTGCATTAAAATAAATAGGGACATGAAACTTAATACAATATAATTATTCAGTTGTGTTGTTTTATTGGATTTATTTATTTTATAAAATATATATCCAAATGCGGCATATAAAACAGAACAAAATAAAAAAGCCTGCCTAAAAGTGTTTTGGATACTTAGGGCCTTGAATATGTATTGGTTCATTGAAAAAATTTCCAATAATAAAACGCTTGTTAATGTTAAGTAAAGCCATTTTTTGTTTGATAGCTGCATAGCGCTATTAACGTATTCAAAATAAACATCTTTTTTACGCATTTTTAAGGCTTCATTAAATTTAAGTAAAATTGGTTCGCTTATTTTTTGGTCAAAATTTGACTCTTGTGCGGTTTCGTTTAGCGAGTCCATTTTCATATTTGAACCTCTTCCCGTAATAATTTCTTTTGAAAAAATTTTTCATGGCTAATGTAATTTATAGAAAATAAGCAAGCTGTATGTTGGCTATGCAATCAAAAATTCGCGTATTTATTAAACCCTTGTCAATGCATTGCTAGCTTTATATCGACAATAAACTACTAAAACTTAATTGAATTATAATTAAAGTGATAATTGGTTTCCATGATATTCCCCCGATAAAGGCTCGACTAATAAGGCAGCTTAGGTATATAATAATTTAAGTTTGAAAACTATTCTCCCTTTAAGCAATAAAAGGGCAAAGGGGTACTTTTATGTTGGTTTATTTAGGTATTTTTGGCGCAAAAGTAGTAGAGGTATCGTTAGCGACACTAAGGATCGTGCTGATTAACCGTGGGCAGAAGCTGTTAGGCTCGATTATTGGCTTCTTCGAGGTCCTTATTTGGCTTTTTGTTGTTAATCTGGTTTTAACAGATGTTACAGAAGATTTTATGAAAGTAGTAGTTTATTGTTTCGCGTTTTCATGCGGGAACTATATCGGTTCGACTATTGAAGAGAAACTTGCCATTGGGATGTCTGTTATTGAAGTTTTAATTGAGGCTGATAAATCAGAAGATTTAGCAGAAATATTGAGGCAGAATGGTTATGGCGTGACAACAATAGGTTCATCGGGGAAGGAGAAGAAGATGGCTATTATAAAAGTCTTCCTGAAAAGAAGGAGCATACCTGACGCACACGGCATTATTGTGAAAAACTACCCTGAAAGCATTGTTTCTGTTAGCGATGTTAAAAAAATTGTAGGCGGGTATATAAAAAAATAGCTACCCATAATGGGGTATAAATTAGTTTTGGAGGCGCTGATTATGAATATTTTGCATACGTCTGATTGGCACTTAGGAAAATATTTGGAAGGGTATCCGAGGATAGCCGAACAAGAACTGTTTATTGATGAATTATGCGGGATATGTGAAGAAAAAGAAATTGAGCTAGTTATAATAGCCGGGGATATTTATGATTCGGCCAACCCACCGGCAGCGGCAGAAACGCTTTTTTATAAAGCCATAATGCGTTTAGCTGATGACGGCAGGAGAAAAATAATTGTAGCCGCCGGGAACCATGACAGCCCGGCTAGGCTTTTAGCCATAAGCCCATTGGTATTTAGGCAAGGCATAATAATTTTGGGGACAGCAAAAACAGTAATCCCGGTAGGGGTTTATGGTGGTTTTGAAATAACCAGGTCTGGCGAAGGCTTTTTTGAAATGTTAGTGAATGGCGTGGGGGTTGTTATTGGATACTTAGCTTACCCAAGTGAAAAAAATATTGATTCATTAATATATAATATGGAAGGTAGCGGGCAGGCCCAATTTTCGGACAAGGTCAAAGATATTATTGATAGAATTAATGAAAACTTTCAGGAGGGCAGCATAAATATTTTTATTGGCCATTTTTATATAGCAGGTGGCAGCATGGAGAAATCAGAAAGGGATATTTCGCTTGGGGGGAGCTATGCGGTAAGCCCCGGTGTTTTGCCCAAAAAAGCAGATTATATTGCCATGGGCCATTTACACAGGCCGCAAGCTGTTGCAAAAACTAAAAATGCTTTTTATTCAGGCTCGCCTATACAATATGACAAGAGTGAAAGGCGGCACCCAAAATGTGTTTTTGTAGCTAAGCTTGATAAAATAGCAAACCAGGTTGAAAAAATCTATTTAAGGAATTACAAGCCTATTGAAGTTTGGGAAGCGGGCTCTATTGAGGAAGCTATTGATATGTGCAAAGAAAACCGGGGCAAGGATTGTTTTGTTTATCTTGAAATAAAAACCAGCCGGGTTTTAAAGCAAAGCGAATTTAAGGAAATCCTTTCGGCCAAGAAAGATATTATTGAAATAACCCCTATTTTAGAACCGGACGGGTATACAAAAAACCAGGGCTTTAATAATGATAAACCCATAGAAGAAGAGTTTATTGAGTTTTATAATGCTAAACGTGGTGTGGCCCCCGCCGGGGAACTAATAAAGGTTTTTTTAGAAGAGGCCAGAGGTTTACCTTAAGCTATAAGTGGAATATTTTTTTGCATGATGGGGGTGTATGTTAATGAGGCCAATTTTGTTGAAGATTAAAGGCCTTAATAGTTTTATCTCGCAGCAGTGCATTGATTTTGAAAGGCTTACCAAATACGGTTTCTTTGGCATTTTTGGGCCCACAGGCAGCGGGAAGTCTACTATTATTGATGCAGTCACGCTAGCTTTATATGGCAAGGTTTCGCGGTATGATGAAATTGCGGGGTTAGGGCAGTTTATAAATATGAATGCCGATAGTGCCTATGTTTACTTTGAGTTTGGCATAAGCGGCGAAATTTATGTTGTTGAAAGAAAGTATGAGCTAAATAAAGGCAGGGCAAAGAATAGCCTTGCACGGGTTTATATTAAAAATGGGGTAGAAAATAAAATACTTGAAGAAGGGGCTAAAAAGGTAGACGTTAAAATAAAAAATATATTAGGCATTGGCTACGACGATTTTGAACGTGCAATTGTATTGCCGCAGGGAAGGTTTAGCGATTTTTTGTTACTTGACAGCAAGGGGCGCAGGGAGATGCTTGGGCGCATTTTTAATTTAGAGAAATACGGCGAGGCTTTTTATAAGGGCTTTAGCAAATCCTTTAGCGGGTACAATAATTTATTGATAAATATCGAAGGCAAATTAAATATATTTAAAGATGTATCTGAAAAAAATATCCAGCAGCTAGAAAGCGGGCTAAATCAAAAAGCCATTGATATAAAGCAAATAAGCGGCGAGCTGGCAGATGCTAATAAGCTTTTGGCTGAGTTAAAGGGGCTGCAGAAAGACAATAATGAACTGCTATCTTACCTTGAAATTAAGAAGGGCTTGTCTGATAGGCAATTATATATAGATGGGGTTACGCAGAAATTAATACTGGCAAAGAACGCGCTTTCCGTAAAACCATTAATTGAAGAAAATAATAATTTACATAAAATACTAGACGATAAAAATGGCGGGTATAGCCGTTTAATTGATAGGTTAAATAGCTGTATTGAAAAAGAAAATTACTATAATTCTGAATACGAAGCTGCAAAAAATAACAAGGATGAAAAACTGCCTAAGCTACAAAATTATTGTGGCAAGCTTAAACAGGTAATTGATTTAAATAATATTATTGACTCATTGAAAAAAAATAGGGCTTTGCTACGTGGGCAATATGCCTCAAAAAAACAGGAATGTGAAAATGCGGCGTCACAGCTAGAATCGGCGAAAAATAATTTGGCAGGCTTGCGGCTGGAGTCAAAAAAATTGGCAACCCAAAGGGAAGCCCTTTATATTGCGCCTGAATACCGGGGGCAGGTTATAAAGGGCAGCAGGCTAAGCAGTGAACTCCTGGCCTTAAACCAAGAACAGGGGCTGTTGCTTTCTAAAAAAGCGTCGGCCGAAAGAAATTTAGCGGGGTGCAGTTTAAGCTTAGGGGCCCTTGACAAATCGGTTGCCCAAGAAAAACAAACACTCGGCGGTATAAATATAGAATTAGAAAAAATAGAAGAGCCTGATATAAATAAACTCGAATTGTTAACAACTAGGCTCACAATCCTTAAAAACGGGTATGAACAAAAAAAAGCAAGCTTTATAAAAGGCCAAGAATTAATTAAAAATATTGAATTGGCTAAAGCTGAAATTAATAGGCTTTTAAAGCTGAAAGAAAATTATGGGCTTAAACAGCCGGATATGGAGCTAGAAGCCTTAAATATTGAGATTTTTGGCTATGAGAGGGATAAGGCGCTTTCCATTATTGTTAATGGGCTTAAAGAAGGGGGCATATGCCCTGTTTGTGGGTCGCTAATAAAAGGGGGCAGGCATTTAGAAATTGAACCGGAAGGCCTAACAGGTTTATTAAACAAGAAAAATATTTTAGAAAAGCAAATTAGCCTACTTAAAGATGAATATAAAAAAATAGACATCGAATATGAAATTAAAGTTATGGGGTTGGAAAATTTAATTAAGCAATCTGAGGGGGCTATTATTAGCGAAGCTGAAATAAAGAAGCTTGAATTAGAAATAAATATTTTTGAAACACAATATAATAATAAAAAATTAGAATATAAAAATAATGCTGCTTTGATAAAAAAACTAACAAATGAAAAGGCCCGTTTGTCTGATAATATAAATTTGCTTGAGAAAAAAAGGGCAAAGCTTAATGCAGATTCCGAAATGCTTTTAAATTCTATAAACGATATTAACGAAGGTATAAATAAAAGCCGCCTTAAGGCTAAACAAATTGAGGCTGAACTTAAAGCCTTGCCTATTGATGGGGGATTTAATGAGCTGTCCCAAAAAATATTAGATATGGATATGGGCATACGGAAAATAGTAGAACAAGAAAACAAACTAAACAAAGATTTGGATAAGGGTGAAAAAAGCCTTTTAGAAATTGAAAAAAATAAAAATATATTAAGCGCTGAATTTGAAGAAATTAAAAACCAGGGCATGAAAATAAATTATGAGGTTAGCAGCAATGAAGACATTTTAAGCCGCCTACCTAAAATAGAAAACCCCGAAGCTGAGCTTGAGGCAGCAGAAAAAGATGCGGGGGCAATTATTGAAAATGAAAAAAATATTAAATCAAGCCTAAATAAAATTTTGGAAGATAAACAAAGGCTGTTAAATGATAAAACTACATTAACGGCGCAGATAGGGATGTATAGCGCCCAAGCCGGGGAAGCCTCACAAAAACTAAAAAGCGGGCTAGAATTTTATGGCTTTTATAATATAGAAGAAGCCGAGAAGAACTATATCCCTGAAACATATATTAATGGGTATGAAATAGAGGCAGCTAAATTTAATGATGATTTGAGGAAGAACAATGAAAATATTTCCCGGTTGGAAAAGCTCTTGCTGGGTAAAGAAACAGAAGGCCTAGATGCACGCATATTAAGCTTAGAAAACGAAATACACCAATTAAACGATACATATGTTGAACTAAATAAAACTGTTGCGGTTTTAAATTCGGATATAAATAAAATGCGTGGAGATTTAGAAAAAGTCAGCAGCCTGAATAAAGAGAAGGCAGAAATTATACATAAAATAGACCTGTATAAAGATTTAAGCGATGTATTTAGGGGCAACAAATTTGTTGAATACCTAGCTAAAAAACAGCTTAATTACATAACGGCGGAAGCATCTAACCGTTTAAGGGCAATGTCTAAGGGCAGGTATGCAATTGAATTGGACGATTCTTTTGATAGCGCAGAATTTATTATACGTGATGATTTTAATGGCGGCGTTAGGCGCCTGCCGCAAACCTTGTCAGGCGGCGAGACATTTATTGTTTCTTTATGCTTAGCCCTGGCACTTTCTTCACGGATACAAATGGGCAGCAGGTCGCCGTTAGAGTTTTTCTTCCTTGATGAAGGGTTTGGCACTTTAGATAAAAAATCCCTAGATAGCGTAGTGGGCTGTTTGATGGATTTAAGGGGCGAAAATTTAGTCATTGGGGTTATTTCGCATTCTGATGAGCTGAAGGAGCGGGTGGCGTTAAGGGTTATTGTCGAGCCGCCTAAACAATTTGAAAGCGGGTCACAGGTTAAGCTGGAAAGTTATATTTAAAGTTTGTTTAAGAGGTTTGGGGGCAGTATTTTTGCCCCTAAGCTTCTTTTTTTATTATGGCTTAAGCCAGTTGAGCATAAAGCGGGTTTCTCTGATAAGAGCAATGTGAAACAAAAAACCACCCGCTGTGCGGGCAATGTCGCCAACTTAAGGAAAACAACTAAGGTGAGCAATAAAAAAAGATAAAAAAATTACTAGAATAAAACAGGAAACACATACAAAAAAGGCTATTTAAGAAAAGAAAAAAATAGCCTTTTATTTATTCTAAATATTAACTATTTAAAAACAATTTTTTAAATGGGGATAAAATTTTCGCCTGTCAGAACGAAGGTTGCCAAGGGGTAAAATGATTTTTTGAGAAATTAATTTAAAATGATTTATAAAGCTTTGATATGTATTAAAATTATCGGCAGATGCAAAAAGGCTTAGGAATCTATTTCTAAGCCTTTTTCACTGATTATTCAATGAGTTTTATATTGAAAATACTGTAGGCCGTTTTATGACGAAACA
Source organism: Clostridiales bacterium (assembly GCA_031285815.1). Lineage (GTDB taxonomy): Bacteria > Bacillota > Clostridia > Lachnospirales > JAITVM01 > JAITVM01. Next base: position 10,758 of record JAITVM010000198.1, read on the forward strand.
GCTATAAATCAAACTTGGCTTCTACCAACTGAGCCTAAATCCCATAGGTAAAAGTTTATGCCGCCCTTACTGATTACGCTATTTTCAATTTACGTTATTTATTTTCATGCAGTGCAATTAAAATAGCATCTTTATCAATCATTGTGTCAGGCATTACGGGAATTTTTAATTTATCTCCGTTACGAATGGCGAGTATTGTCATGTTATGTTTACGGCGAATATCGGCCTTCTGAAC
>JAITVM010000229.1 GCA_031285815.1 Clostridiales bacterium
AAAATAAAAAATCAAATATGGATTACGACAAGGCTGCCGCCCAGGAATTTGAAAAAAGTATTTCTGACGACTGGAACAGCCACTGGAATAAATTTTGGCGCGATAATTATAGCGACAAACATATAGACAACATTATAAAAAGCCTGGAAATAAAAATAGCTAAACTCACAAATGAAAATAATTCCCTGTTCGAAGAAAATATTTATCTCGGGGAAATAATTGAGGGGCTAAAATATAAATTATCTCAGCTTCAGGAAGAAATGCAGAGGCTGACAAAAGAAAATAAAAATTTAAACCAGGGCAAAGGTTTTTTTAAAACTAATTTTAAATTGGCGCAGGCAAAACGCCGGATTGAAAAATTAGAAGAGGACAATAAAGAGTTGCAGGAACGATACCGTTGGGTCGGTCGTAAGCCCCTGGATACCGGCACCGTAGAAAAAATTCTGGCGCTAAGCCAAATCGGGCATAGCCAGCGGGAAATCGCCAGTATGCTAAGCGTAAGTAAATCGGTGGTCGCTAAATATCTAAGCAAGCCGGAATATGCGAAATTAATCCGGTAACCGTTGCTGGCCAGCCTGTTTTTTCGCCCGCCTGTTGTTGTATGATACATTCTTCCGTGGCTCCGGAAGCCCCGGTTGGCCCAGTGGCACCCGTTGTACCTACAAGTACAGAATAATCCGGTGAAGTGCCCGGTACCCCGGTTGGGTTTGCAACTAACACAACATATACTAAGCCATCCGGGCCAATAACCAATTGCCCGGGTAGATAAGAGCCGGCCTGGGTAGAATTAAAAATTAATACAGTGGCAGAGCCGGAGGCCCCTGTTGCACCCGTCGGGCCGGAATTACCAGCCGCGCCGGTGGCACCGGTTGGGCCGGTTGGGCCGGTTGCCCCGGTAGCACCATTGCCCCCGGTTGCCCCGGTAATCCCCCTAAGGGGTTCGTAATTAGAGGATGAGCCCGGTGTTCCGGATGGGCCGGTGACTTGCACAATATATATAATGCCGTCAAGGCCTATAATTAATTGGCCGGGTACATAAGCGCCGGTTTGGGTTGGGTCATAGGTTGGGAGGGTTGCCGCCCCGGCTATGCCGGTTGCCCCTGTCGGGCCCGTTGCCCCGGTTGCGCCGGTTGCCCCGCCAGCTTCAGTATAGTCAGGTGAGCTTCCGGGTATCCCGGCCGGGTTGTTTTTATTGGTTACATATATTTTATTATTATAGTATATTAATTGCCCGGTAACATAATGGGCAGCATCCGCAGGGTTAAAAATTGTAGCTATTGCACCATCAGGTTCATCACAGCATGGGTTTTCGCCACATTTGTGGTGCCTATTATTATGGTTATCTACAAATTGCATCCAAGCCAAAGCTGATATTGGGTTGCCTGAAGAATTTTTATCAGGGCATGGGTTGTTGCATCTAAATTCACTCATTAATAATTTTCCTTTCTTTTATGGTTTTTTGTTGGCTTTAGGTCCGAAATAAATAACCAACTATATTATAGTATGTCCTACCATGTAAAAGTGTGTTCATAAAAAACGGTTAATAAGTAATAAATTTCTGCATATAAGTATAGCCGGCAAACATTTTTTTTAGTTTGCCGGCTATATATTAATTATCTATACAAAGGGCCATAAAAATTACATGCTTTATAATCTGAAGATTCTAACCCATCAGTACCAAAAGCTGCCCAGCTATGTGGCCTGTAAACCCTATCTTCAGAAACATTGTGCATTGACACAGGGATACGGAGCATACTTGCCATAGTTATTAAATCGCCGCCAACATGGCCGAATACAGTTACGCCATGGTTTGCGCCCCAGTTAGCCATAACGCTATAAACATCTTTAAAAGCGCCTTTGCCTGTTGTTGCCGGTACAAACCAGGTAGTAGGCCAGGTTTTGTCTGTCCGGACGTCTAATATATTATGCATTTCGTCTTCAAGCACAACTGTATACCCTTCAGCTATTTGAAGCACAGGGCCTATGCCCTCAACAATATTTACCCTTAACATTGTTACAGGCATTTCACCAACATTCCGGAAATGGCTGGAGAACCCGCCGCCCCTGAAATATTCAAAATTCGCCCGGCACCAGTCTGTTGCTTCCAGGCATGCTTTAATATCGCTGCCTTTCATATCCCACCAAGGCTTCATGCAGGCGTTGCCATTTTCGTCTTTAGAAGCGCCTGTCCCATCTAATGCGGTTGCCCCAGAATTTATAAGGTGGATAAAACCATTGGCGGCCTTGCCGCTTGGTAATTTACCTGTTACCCTTTTAACTGCTTCAGGGCTCCAATATGTCCTAACGTCATGGAAGCAAGGTGCTGTGTCTGATATTAAATTTCCTAATAACATAGATACGCCGTTTAATGTATCATTCTCTGTTGCAAAAGGGGTTGGCATTTTAGGCCCGTTCCAGTCAAATGTAGATGCTAGGATTGCTTCGGCAAAATCACCATTAGGTAGCCAGTCTGTCCAATTCCTTTGGCCCTGGAAGCCTCCGGCAACAGCATTTTTCCCAAGTGCTTCTTCATGCCAGCCCATTTCGCCAAGCTTTTTATTTCCGAAAAGTATATCCCTGATAACGATAGTCATTTTAACAACAAATTCCCAATCAGAATCCGGAGCTACTACTTTAGATTTTTTAATAATTTCAGGGAGGTCTTTGCCCGCGTTGACATCCAGGCCTTCCTTGCAGTTCTCTTTAACCCAGGCATATGCTTTGCTGAATTCATCTTTATCAAAAATCCCTAAATGGATGCGCCTTAAAACTTCTGTAAGGTCAATCCATTCCGGGCGGATGCCTAAATATTTTTGGAAAAACGATTCATTACAGTAGCTGCCTGCAATACCCATAGATATTCCGCCCATATTAACATAGGATTTATTTCTCATCCAGCCTACAGAAACAGCGGCTTTTGCAAATTTTATAATCTTTTGTGAAACATCATCCGGTATAGAGTTATCATTTAAATCTTGAACATCCCTGCCATAAATACTAAAGGCAGGCAAGCCTTTTTGCGCATATGCCGCCATAACTGCGGCAAGGTAAACAGCGCCCGGCCTTTCTGTACCATTAAAGCCCCAAACTGCTTTAATAGTTTTTGGGTTCATATCAAAAGTTTCAGAACCATAGCACCAGCATGGTGTAACCGTAAGCGTGGCCACTACATTTGCTTTCACGAATTCATCTTCACAGATAGCCGCCTCAGCGCCGCCGCCTATTGTGGTAGGGCTGATTACGCATTGCACAGGTGTGCCGTCCGGGTATTTTATTTTTTCAGAGATTAGCTTTGCGGCAGCATTAGCCATTGCCATTGTTTTTTCTTCCAGGGACTCGCGTACGCCGCCCCATCTTCCGTCTATTGTGGGCCTAATTCCTATTTTAGGGTAATTCATCTAATCCACTCCTTAATATAATTTAAATTTTTCTGTTGCAGCATTATTTTACGGAACTTTTTTCGGATATTGTATTGATATATTTTTTATATATACCCTCAACATTAATATCTGTTGATGGAAAAAATTCTTTTGGCTGGAAACTAGATTTAATAATAGCCCTTGCCTCCTGCATATCTTTAATATACCCCAAAGCAATGAGCTGTATTGCGGCATTCCCTAATGACGTAGCCTCGATAGGCCCGGCAACTACCCGGCAGCTGCATATGTCTGAAGCCAGCTTGCAAAGCAGTTCGGCCTGTATCCCGCCGCCAACCATATAAATTGTATCCCCGGCTTTAGCCTTAATGCTGTTAAGCTGGGCAAGCTTTACTTTATATTTTAATGCCAGGCTGTCATAGATGCACCTTATTATTTCCCCAGGGCTATTAGCCAACGGCTGGCCCGACGCGCTTAAATATTTATTCACCGCCTCGGGTATATTCCCGGATACAGAAAATTCAGGTGCGTCAGTATCAATAAACCTTGTAAATGGCTCTTCATTTGATGCCATCTTTTCCATTTCGCTGTAAGAATAATTGGAGCCTATTGATTTGTAATACCTCCGGGCCTCTTGAATAAGCCATAAGCCGGTTAAGTTCCCTATTATTTCGATAGAACTGTTGTAGCCTATTTCATTTGTAAAGGCTTTTTCCAGTATACCTTTATCAATTTTCGGCTCATAAGTTTCCGTACCAATTAAGCTCCATGTACCGCAGCTAATAAAAATAAAATCTTCGCTATCCGCAGGGACAGACATAACGGCACAAGCAGTATCATGGCCGCAAACCGCAATAACTTTTTTAGGCTGGGTACCCAATTCATCCGCAAGGTGGGGCAATAATTCACCAATACAAGCCCCGCTTTTAATCAGCGGCGGGAAGATATTTTTAGGCATGCCAAAGGCTTCAAATATTTCATCGTTCCAAATTTTATTATTTATATCCAGCATCTGTGAAGTTGAGGCTATGCTTAGTTCAGAATTTCTCTCCCCCGTAAGCAGCCATGCAAAAAGGTCCGGCATGAAAAGTGCATTCTCAACGTTTTCAAAAATATCCGGGTTATTGTTTTTCAAGGCTAATAATTGGAACAGTGTATTAATTTCCATGATCTGCGTACCGGTTTTTAAAAATAATTCTTCCCTAGGCATAATAGAAAAAGCTTTATCTAAAACCCCCGTTGTCCTTTTATCCCTATAATGTACCGGGTTTCCTAATAGTTTTCCATTTTTGCCAATAAGCCCAAAATCAACGCCCCAGGTATCGATGCCCATACTTTCATATTGGTAGGGCCCTGCTTTCTTTAAACCAATTTTAATTTCTTCAAACAGTGAATCTATATCCCAATATAAGGTGCCATCTTTTTCAAATGGGTTATTATCAAAACGGTGGATTTCTTCAAGGAGGATTTTATTGCCGTCAAATTTGCAGAGCATAACCCTCCCATTAGATGCGCCCAGGTCTATAGCAAGCACATTTTTGCCCATAACAAGGATACCTCCATTTCTTTAGGTGCATGAGCTTTTAATTAGCCGTTAATAACAACACCTTTTTTCAAAATTACGTTTGCATAGATAGCTTTTTCGCCGGTGGCAACAATAGCGTATGCATTTTTTGCCCTTTCATAAAATTCAAATCTTTCCATATGTTTAATTTTATTGTTCTTTGGTTCGTGGCCTTCAATAATTTTCTTATACTCGTCCCAAATAACCGGTACAACAGGGTCCCCTTTTACTACCTCCATTAATGCCACAGGCTCTTCAACATATGCGTCTAAAGGTATAAGCTTGAGTACCGCATCTAAAATTTCCGGTACGCCGTGGCCATCGGCACGGATAACGATTGCATTAGCACCCATGGATTCGGATGGGAAGTTCCCATCGCCAATGACTATTTCGTCGCCATGGCCCATTTCGGCTAAAACCATCAAAAATTCAGGCGATATAATTTCAGGTATATTCTTAAGCATTTAAAACCCTCCTATTTTAAAATTATTCAAGTGCGTTCAAAAATTTATTTCATTATATGAATAATAACAATTTAATAAATAAAAGTAAATAGAATGAAACATTATTGAAAATAAATCAAAGACATGGCATAATTTCATCATATAATACTATTTTCTGCACTAAATATTTAATCATTGTACCAGCCTTTTTTAAATTCCTTGAGTTTTAAATATTCTAAAACTGTTCAAATATGTTCAATAATTATTTCATAAAGCGGGGCCTGCTAATGTATAAATCAGAGAGGCAAGACAAAATTTATTCTATATTGGAAAAGAAGGGCTATATGTCCCTTGATGAGCTGTGTGAAGCTTTATTCTGCAGCCGTTCAACACTGCGCAGGGATTTGATAGAGATGGAGGATATGGGGGTAATAATCCGGAACAGGGGCGGCGTCTATTTTTCAAAAGCCAGGAACAAAGAATATTCGTCACTTTACCGGAACATGGCCAATTTTGAAGGGAAGCGCTTTATAGCACGGCTTTCAGCAAACCTTGTCCAAGATAATATGACTATATTTATGGACAGCAGCTCCACAGTCCTAAGCTTGTGTGAATTCCTAAAAAGTAAAAATAATATTACAATTTTGACTAATGGCATATCAACTGCGGCAAACCTTATCGAAAACAATTGCTGCGAAAAAACAATGATAGCAGGCGGGTTTATAAAGAAGGGTTCAACCTCTGTTATAGGCGAAGATGCTTCACGTTATTTCGAACAATTTAAAGCCGATATATCTTTTATTTCTTGCATGGGGATAGATGAAGAGGGCCTGTATGAAGCCAGCCAGCATCAAGCGCAGGTAAAGCGCTGTATGATGAAAAACTCAAAATATACTGTTTTGATGTGCGACAGTACAAAGTTCGGGAAGAGCTATTTTTATAAATTAGCCAGATACAACAATATATCTATGATAGTTACAGATAGGGAGCCAATTGGCAAGCTTAAAGAGAGCATCCTTAACAATTCCTGTGGGGTGGTTTTTTCGGAATAATATTTGATAAAGGGCGTTTACAAAACCGAAACATCCTGCTGTTATAATATACTTAACGGCAGCCATATTAAGTAAAAGGCAGCTTTATTTATAATTTGTATCGGGGGGGTTTTAGTGGCTCTAATTTTGGTAACAGAGGATGACCCAGTAATCAACGAAATAATCTGCAATAACCTTAAGCTTGTTGGGCATACTTGCGTTTCTGCTTTTGATGGCGCAGAGGCTTTTAATATTTTGCAAAAGGGTTCTTTTGATTTGATATTGCTGGATGTTATGCTTCCGGAAATGGGGGGCTTTGAACTTATGAAAAAAATAAAAGGCACCCCAGTTATTTTCTTAACAGCAAAGGGCGCTTTGCAGGATAAAGTACGCGGGCTTAGTTTAGGTGCAGACGATTATATTGTTAAACCATTTGAAATGCTGGAGCTATTGGCCCGGGTTGAAGCTTTGTTAAGGCGTACGGATAAAAACAGTAAAATTTTTGAAGTAGGTGGGTTAAAGGTGGATTTTACAAGCCGCCAAGTATTTTTAGATGGGCAATTAACCGAGTGTGCCCCAAAGGAATTTGATTTGCTAGAGGTTTTAATACTAAACCGGAATATTGCCCTGTCCCGGGAAAAACTTCTGGAGCTGGCGTGGGGTTTTGACTACTTCGGCGATACGCGCACTGTTGATGTGCATATACAAAGGCTCCGCAAAAAATTCCGTTTAGATGGGTATATAAAAACGGTTTTTAAAATGGGCTACAGGTTGGAATATAAATCATGAAGTTTAGGACATTTATTACGGCCTTGATATTATTTCAAATATTTTTTTATGCGGGGTTCTTATATATTTCGAAATATATGATAGACAACCAAATTGGGGTGCAGAGGGAACGTAGCATAGGGGAGCATTATTTGATCGCATCTTCTTTCGGGAAGGATTTAGCCGCGGTTTCCGGCCGGGGCGGCAGTATCGAAGAATCTATAAAACAGCTTTTTGATTTTTATATAGGGCATTATAGGCGCCAAGGCGTGTCCTTAGAAATCGAAAAAGATGGTGAGGCTTTATACACAAGCATCCCTGCCGGGCTAATTAACCCCAATAGAAATAAGGCGGCAGCTACCGGTACAAATGTTGTTTATACAGAAAAAACAAAAAATGGGGTACTGCTATTTGTTAGTGGCGGGGTTCCTGGGGCTGATAATTATTTTCTAAAGTACGCCCTCGATATTTCTGAAGATATATCTTCACTAAGGGAAGCCCAGCGTACAATGTTATTGGCCGGGGCAGTTTTTTCTGCCCTTGCGGCGGTGTTTTTATATTTTGCATTGAACAGTGTTTTCAAACCCCTTTCCCTTGTATCGGCGGCTTCTAAAAAAATCGCGGCAGGGGGCTATGGGCATAAAATAACTATCCGTGGGCACAATGAAGCCACGGAAATGGCTGATAGCTTCAATAATATGGCGGAGGAAATACGCAAGCATATTAGCAGGATGGCTGAGTCGTCTGATAAAAATCAACGGTTCGCAGATAATTTTTCACATGAAATACGTACACCTTTGACGGCAATATACGGAACTACCGAATATTTGCAAAAAACAGACGTATCCGAGGAAGAGAAATATAAGTTAACCGGCCGTATTATTACAGAATGCAAGCATGTTATGGATATAGCTGAACGTATGCTTGAACTTGCAACTTTACGTTCGCCAGAAATAAATATGGAAATGGTACGGGTAAGCGGATTATTTGAAAGCGTAGAAGAATCAGTACGGGCAAAGCTTGACGATAAGCTGATAGAACTAAAACGGGAGGGGGATGTGGATTTTCTGGTTGGCGATAAATCCCTACTCAAAAGCCTATTGATTAACCTGGTAAATAACGCAGCGGACGCCTGCCCTTATGGCGGGCATATTGTTTGGGGCGTGAGCCCTTCTGTTAACGGGAGAGTATTAACTGTTATGGACAACGGAAAAGGGGTACCGGCAGAGCAGCTTGACAGGGTTACAGAACCTTTCTATAGGATAGACAAAGCCAAGAGGCGCTCAGAAGGCGGCGCCGGATTGGGCTTATCCATATGCAGCCAGATTTGCGCATGCCATAACGCTGTGATGTCCTTTAAATCAGTGGAAGGGGTGGGGACGACGGTAACGGTAATATTTACATCCCCGTGATAACCCGTTTAGAATTTCGTTACATCAAGGTGTTAAATTATACTTGTGCGGCACACAAATATATTATGGAAGAGAGGGTATTAAAATGAAAAAGGACAAATTTTTGAATAAAGCAGTGATGATTATTTCTGCTGCCCTAGTTATAGGCACAAGTGGCGTAGTTTTCGCGGCAGCTAATGAAACAATGTTGATGAACGAAATTGACAGGACTATGGAGGTTGCGGCTAACAATATACTTCCCCCGGCAGTACAAAGCGCAGTAAATACTGATGCCCCTGATTTTACAAGCAGTGATTATACAGTAAACGACGTTTATGCAAATAGTGCCCGGCCGTCTGGGCAGCCGGGATTTCCAGAGGCAGCAATGACAGCGCAGGAAGCGGCAGATATTGCTGCGGAATACCTATGGCAGGTTTTTAGTTATAGCTCTAAGGGTCTGGGTTATGAGATGTATTCTGAAATAGAACCAATAAACCTTAGCCTGAGGGGGAAGCCTTACGATGTATACGATGGCATAAACCCATTAGCTGAAAGGGCGGTATGGAACGGGGATGTTTTAGCAAATTCCGGTGATTTAATATTTATGTTTTCTATGGACGCGATTACAGGGGAAATACTTAGCGCCCATAAAGAAGCCTTAACCCAGCCGGAATCCCCGGCCACTATACGTATTTTTAACAGCGCGGAAGGGGCAAGGTTTTGGAATGAAAACCGCGAAGAATTTTTAGGGCTTGCCAAAAATTATGCGAATAAACATTTAGGCACAGAAATAGTTTCGGCTGAGTTTGAAGCGACTATAGCCAGAGGGTTGCCAGTCCCAGAGGAAGTTAAGGAAGCGTTGGATCAAGGGCTTCCACTTACAGATGAAATGCTTGAATCACAGATGGGCGTTAATGAAGCAGGGGAGAAGGCAATGTTGGTACAGAATAATTTGATGGATATAAGGGTTACAGACACAACAGGTAGGGAAATTATAGTAAGTATAACAGACAACACAAAAGAGCTTTTTGAAATATACAACGCTGATGCAATACCCCCCGTGGACCTAGAACGCAACGCACAGCTACGTACGCAATGGGGCTATAAATAAAAAAATTATGTTTGGGTCAAAACCTAAATAATACCCCGTTCTAAGTTAGGCAAAATAATTTATTATAAAATAGGGTTTACCGCTTTCGAAAAGAAAGCAGTAAACCCTTTAGTATTGCTTAGGGGCGCCAGCTGTTATAAACTCGGCGCTGAACTCCTGAAAATTTTTGAAATTGCTTTCATATTATATAAAAAAAAGCCCCGCAGGTTTATATAGCTATATGCTATAACCGGGGCTTCATTATAATAATTAATATGGGAAGTACAAATTAATCTACTTTCTCGAAGGCATGCTTAGGGCACTGGCTTACGCATTTGCCGCACAGTATACAGAGGCTTTCATCAACCTCCGGTAAAGAATATATATCCTTTTGTGAGATTGCCGCCTTAGGGCAAACAGGTATTAACGGGCACTTGTGGTCTTGGGGGCATTTTTGTGGGTCAACAGTTATTTTCATAATTGATAGCTCCTTCAAAATATTTTTAAATAACTAAATAAGAAATTACTAATATAATTATATTGTATTTTTTCATTTTTGCAATACATAGCCCATTTCCAGGCTGATAGCCGCCGCGCTAAACCCATGCCTGGGGATTGACACAAAAGTTTGCCGGTGATATATTTGAAATGCACTACGAAGGTGCGGTTTTTTAATTTAGCAGTACCGGAAATTTAACGATGCCATGAAGGTGCTAAGCTACATTGTAATGTAGCCTAATACCCATGGCATCTTTTGTTTTGCATATAATTAAAAAAGGGGGCTGAAAATTATTATTATATCTAAACTTATAAAGAAATTGCCTACGTTTTTTATTTTTTTATTTTTGTTATCAATAATTGTTTTTTGGCTGGCGAGGCTTGCCCCCGGCGACCCACTGATGGCATATTATGGCGAAACGGCCGAGCGGATGAATGAACCCCAGCGCATATTAGCTATGGAACGCCTATCCTTAAACAAACCGGCCCATATCCAATATTTAACCTGGCTGGGGAATGCGTTATCGGGCGATTTTGGCCTATCGCACCAATACAAACAAGATGTATTGGTGATTATCAAAAAAATGTTGCCAAATACTTTTTTGCTGGGCGGTATTTCGTATATACTAACATTTTCGTCGGCAATACTTCTTGGCATATTTTGCGCTTTTAATGAAGGCAGCGCCGTTGATAAAGCCATATACCGTATAGGCATGGCAACAAGTGTTATACCCAGTTTTTTTATTTCGCTTATTGCCATTTTAGTTTTTAGCATAAATTTAAAAATATTCCCTACAAGCGGCGCATACTCATTAAATGGTGGTGGCCCTGCGGACCGGCTCTACCATCTGGCCCTTCCGGCTATGGTAATGGCCTTTTCCCATTTATGGTATTATGCGTATATAATCCGTAACCGTATGATTGAGGAATTACAAAAAGACTATGTTTTACTGCTCCGGGTAAAACGCCTATCAAATGCTAGGATATTGTTCTGCCATTGCCTCCGCAATGCTTTGCCTATGCTTATCACAATTATGTCTTTATCCATACCGCATATTATTATGGGTACATATGTTATCGAAACAGTATTTAATTACCCCGGCATAGGCTCTTTAATTTTTGAAAGCGCGAGGTTTAAAGATTTTAATATGCTGTCAATCCTAACACTTATGACGGGGCTTATTACTATTTCAAGCAATACAATAGGCCAAGCTTTATCAGAGCTGCTGGACCCACGGATGAGGCATGCGGCAATAGTAAAGGGCGTGGGCAATGAGAGCCGCTAAAGAACCAATTTTATCGGTTGCTATTCTAGTAATTTTAGCAATGGTTTGTATAGCTGCGGGTATTATAGGGCCAGAGGGCGCAATGGAAATGGATTTCGGCTACTTGCTTTCGCCCCCCAGTGCTAAGCATATATTAGGTACTGACCAATTGGGCCGAGACATGTTTAAGATGGCGCTTTATGGCGGCAGGGTATCCCTGCTGATTGGTACAATGGCTTCATTTATCACGGCAGCAATAGCAGTTGTATACGGGGCGGCCGCCGGGCTTGCGCCAAAACATATTGATAATTTTCTTATGCGGCTTATTGACCTTTTTATGAGCATACCAACAATTTTATATATAATTTCGATACAGGCAGCGCTAGGCAAGCCAACAGTGTTATCGCTGTCAATTGTCATTGGGGCAACCTCCTGGATGGGCATCGCAAAAATAACGCGGGCAGAAGTGCGCCAGATGCATAAAGGGGAATATATACTGGCGGCGCAGTTAATGGGCGCAAGCCCCATATATATTCTTTGGCGGCATTTATTGCCGAATTTCATGCCCAGTATTATGCCCATGCTCATACATAATTTCAGCCATGCTATTGCTTCGGAAGCAACTTTAAGTTTTTTAGGGCTGGGCATGCCGCCCGGCACAGCGACATGGGGCACATTGATGAGCCTCTCGCAGGAGGCCCTGCTCACAAATAGCTGGTGGGTAATTGCGGCGCCTTCAATATTTTTAATAATTGCGCTCATATGTATTACAAACATAGGGGAGTATTTTAGGGGGAAATAGATTGGGGATAGCAAAAAAAATTCAGCTTGCTTTATTTTTTATTGTAAATATTTTTATATTTTCTTCATGCACGGGAACAAACCAAGATCAACAGCAAACAGAAAATAATGGCCAAACGACGCTTATATATGGTTCGGGTGATTATTCTGCTATAAACCCTATTTTATATGAACATGGCGAAATTAATTCACTGCTGTTTCTTGGCTTAACCAGGCATGGCAAAAATAATAATATTGCCCCGGGCCTTGCCAAAGAATGGTCTTGGGATAGTTCAAATAATACATATACATTTCATTTGCGGGATGGCTTAACATTCCACGATGGGATGCCGTTAACCAGCGCCGATGTTAAATTTACATTTGAAGCTGTTATGGATGAATCGAACGGCTCCGAAAATATTTCAAACTATGAGGATATCATGTCAATAGAAGCCCCCGACGGCAAAACTGTAAAAATTAAGCTTAAAGCGCCTAACTCCGCAATTCTTGATTATTTAACAATGGGGGTTATGCCCAAACATATATTAGAAGGGGAAAATATTGTAGAAGGCCGGTTCAACCAAAACCCAATTGGTGCCGGGCCGTATAAGTTTGTATCATGGGACATGGGCCAAAGTATCACTATGGAGAAATTTGATAATTTTTGCCTGGGTGAAGCTAATATCGAAAAGGTTATTTTCAAAATTGTTGACGGCTATACGGCAAGGGCATTACAATTAAAATCCGGCGAATTGGATTTAGCGCAAATCGCGCCCAGGGATGCCGAGGAATTTAAGCTTGATACGGGTTTTAAAGTTTATTCAATGGATACCGCTGATTACCGTGGGGTACTCTATAATTTTAACCACAAATTTTGGCGTGAAAACCCCGGGTTGCCGGCGGCGTTAAGCTATGCAATAGACCGGGGCGGGATAGTTGAAAGTATTTTGGTTGGGCATGGCGAAGCCGCCTACTCGCCGCTTCAAAAAAGTGCCTACAATAACCCGGGCATAGAAAAGTATGAATACAGCCCAGAAAAAGCAAAGCTGGCGATAGAGGCGCTTGGTTGGGAAATGGGGCCGGATGGATTCTATCAAAAAAACGGCGGGCAATTGGCTTTTACAATTTATGTTACACCAACAGACCAGGTGCGTGTTGAAATGGCTCTCCTTTGCGCGGCTAATTTTCGTGATGCCGGGGTAAATGCCACAGTTGAAACCCCTACAAAAATTGACTGGGCGGGCCAAACGGCATATTTAATTGGCTGGGGCAGCCCATTTGACCCGGATGACCATACGTATAAGGTTTTCGGTACAGGTAAGGGTTCTAATTTAGGCGGTTATTCAAACAAAAAGGTTGATGCGTTATTGAATAAGGCGCGCAACAGTTTTGATAAAGCCGAGCGTATGCAGCTTTATCAAGAATTTCAAGCAGAATTAGCTAAAGACCCGGCATACACATTTATTGCCTATATAGGTGCCGCATATGTGGCAAAGGAAGGGGTTGAAGGGGTTATGCCGGATACTGTGTTAGGGCATCACGGTGTAGGCATATTCTGGAATGTATGGGAATGGAGAAAATAATTTGTGCAGAAAATATAAATGTATCTATTGCGGGCAAAGAAATTGTCAAAGGTGCCAATTTTGAATTATGCCCCGGTGAAATAGTTGCTTTAGTAGGCGAGTCAGGGGGCGGGAAGACTACGCTTTGCCGTACACTGCTTGGCCTGCCGCCAAAGCATGCGGAGGTATCATTTGAATTTTTAAAATGCCCGCCGGGTAAGGAAATGTCATTAATAATGCAGGACGCCATGGCTGCACTTAACCCTTCGGCCCCTATAGGCAAACAAATTTTAGAGGCAAATATGGCATCGCCGCCGGACCCGGTAGGGCTGCTTAAAAAAGTTGGGTTAGATGACGCTGAATTACGTGTAAAGCAGTACCCCGGTGAATTTTCTGGGGGGATGCTGCAGCGGGTAGCTATTGCTATTGCACTTGCAATGCGCCCGAAAGTGATTTTTGCCGATGAGCCGTCTACTTCCCTTGACTCTTTAACTGCCCGGCAAATTATGAAGCTGTTAAGAGCCATAAGCCAAGATGGGGCGGCTGTGTTATTTGTAACACATGATTTAAATTTAGTGCGTGATTTTGCCGACCGGGTAATGGTTATGAAAGGCGGCCGTATTATTGAGCAGGGCAAGGTAGATAAAATTTTTAAAAACCCGGTGGAAGCGTATACAATAGAATTAATACGTAGCTATATAGCCGGGGAAACTTATGGGCATAAAAATATGGCGGCACACATACATAAAATTAGCACAGAAGCCCATGGCAATAAATCTGGGGCTATTGTAGAGATGCAAGCTGTTAGTAAATTGTACCCAATGCCTTATGGCAAATCAAATTGTGTTTTAAATAAAGCCAGCTTGTCAATATTCCCAGGCGAAATTATCGGCCTTTGCGGCCCGTCCGGTGTTGGTAAATCTACACTTGCCCGTTTAATTGCCGGGTTGGAAAAACCAAATGGGGGCAAACGTTTTGTACGTGAGGGGGCAAACATTCAAATGATATTCCAAGACAGCATGTCCGCGCTTAACCCAAGGATGACAGTAGGGCAGATTATTTCTGAGCCGATTTATTTACGGGGTGGGAAACGGCCGGCTAATATGGTTATATTTAATTTAATGCAAGAGGCAGAGCTGGAACCGGGGCTTATTAACCGGCGCCCCCGTGAATTATCCGGCGGCCAGCGCCAACGTGTGGCCATAGCTAGGGCTATTGCAACCCACCCGGATTTAATTATTGCGGATGAACCAGTTTCTTCATTAGATATTACGGCATGCTCTAAAATAGCCATGCTGCTGAAACGGCTAAAGGCCCAGTATAATTTAACTATGCTATTAATATCGCATGATTTAAATTTGTTAACAAATGTAAGCGATAGGGTAATACAAATTTGATTGAATTGAAGTTAATTCAATTTACAGGCACAAATAATACATCAAGAAAATCATAAAAAGGTTAGGTATAAGACGTGAAAATAAAAGGCAGCTTTCATATTTATGCTATTATAGCAATTGTATTTTGGTCCTTGGCATATGTTTTTACCCGTTTGGCATTAAAATATTTCTCACCATATTCATTAGGGTTCTCACGGTATTTAGTAGCATCGGGCACCTTAATTATTTTTGTTATAAAAGCTAAAATGGGCCCTCCAAAGAAATCGGACTATGGATGGTTTATTATTGGCGGCGCCATAGGCTTTTTTTTATACATGATTGCTTTTAATAAAGGCAGTGAAACAATAACCGCATCGACTAGCAGTGTTATTATTTCAACTGCGCCAATTTTAACAGCGCTGCTGGCTAATTTATTTTATAAGGAGCGGCTAAAAATTTATCAATGGGCCGCGATATTTATTTCATTTTTGGGAGTCATTGTGTTAACTATCCTTAATGGGAAATTTATGATTGGTGGGGGCATGGTTTGGATATTTTTCGCATCGGTACTTGTTAGTTTATATAATATCCTGCAACGCAAATTAACGAAAACCTATTCTGCACTGCAGTCTACTGCTTACTGTATTTTTATGGGTACTATTATGTTATCTGTTTTTTTGCCTGTGACTTTAGGAGAAGTGAAAAGCGCCCCGGCAATACAAATATTTTACATAGTAATACTAGGCGTGTTTTCCAGCGCAATTGCTTATTTAGCATGGGCACAAGCATTAGCTAAGGCTAAATACACATCGTATGTTAGCAATTATATGTTCGCCACCCCTTTTTTGACTACATTGCTAGGGCTTATAATCGCAAAAGAAATTCCGGACTTTTCAGCAATAATAGGTGGCGCAATAATTTTAGCTGGTTTATTCGTATTTAATTTCGGTGGCAAATGGGGGCAAAAGCCCATTAAAAAACCTGGCAGTTAGATTGCCAGGCTAAAGCTATTGGATAAGTTATGCCTTTGTTTTATTTATATACCTATATATAGTAGTGCGTGAAACTTGCCACTGTTCGGCTATTGTTTTTATTGGTGCCCCGTTGCTAATCAAGGTTGTGATAAGCTCAACGTCTTTATTTTTTAATTTTTCAGGGCGGCCCCCCAGCCGGCCCCGTGCCCGTGCAGCTACCCGGCCGGCTTCGGTACGTTCTATTATTAAATTCCGCTCAAATTCTGCAAATGCTGCAAATAGGTGAAACATTAGCTGCCCTGTAGAGCTTGTTTTATCCATTGTTATATTTTCTTGTAAGCTATGAAAACTTATTTTTCTGTCATTAAGCTTATTCACTATAGAAATTAAATCCTCTACATTTCTACCGAGCCTATCCAACCGCCATACGACTAGGGTGTCGCCACCCCTCAAATAATGCAGTGCAGATTCTAACCCAGCCCTATGTGCTTTGGCACCGGAAATATGGTCTGTAAAAATCTCACTGCACCCAAATTTGCTTAAACTGTCTTTTTGTAAATCAAGATTTTGCAACCCAGTAGAAACCCTGGCATACCCAACTTTCAAAATACCACCCCAAAATTTTTATTTGCAGCATATAAAATTATCCATGCTATATTGTACCATAACTTAACTGGGATAAGTATATGGGCATTGATTTTTTTATGGGTTGATGTACATAAAAAACTGAAGGGGATAAAGTAAAAAGAAAAATAAAGTAAGTGTGCAGAAAAGTATACTTTTCTGTACATTTTGAAGATGTAGTTTTAAAGGTAGGGTAAATAACTTGCTTCTTCTCTTTCATATAACTGAACGGCCTCTTGTAGGTTAATACGACCATTCCTCATCTTTATTCCCAAACAGGTTGCCATGTCACGCCAAACTTATCAATTACCCAAGCGCACTTGCG
>JAITVM010000282.1 GCA_031285815.1 Clostridiales bacterium
GAATTCAGCCCGGTGCAGCGCGTTTTGGTCTTCAATTTCTTTATCCAGCAAAGCGTTAATGCGCCCTACCATATCATTAAACCCGTCATCCAAGGTTTTAATTTCTTTATTAAATGTATCAATCGGCTTAATAGAAAAATCGCCGCCGCCAAGCTTTTGTACTTTTTGGCAAAGCTCGTTAATAGGCCTTGTTATGCGCCTAGTAAATATTAAAGAATAGGATATTACTATTATTATTAAGAACACCGAAACGGTTACGACAAAAACGGCCGCCGCCAATACGCGCCCCGCGCTTTCGCCGTGTAGCCGGGTCATCTCTTTTATTTCATCATAAATATAATCGTACATGTAAGAGCTTATGAGTGCCGTAACTGAGTCTATGTCCCCTTCCAGCCTCCTTATCCGCTCGTCATAAGAGCTAGTGTTTGATGTCTCTATCATATACTTCCTTAAATTTTCGCACATATTAAGCATGCTTTGGACCCGCCATTTATTATCGCTTTGTGTTGTTGTAAGCTGTAGCCTGGTTAAAACCCGGACGGCTGTGTCTATCTCTTCCCAAGGCAACTCCCCTTCGGGCTTAGCGTTAATAATATGGCTCCACATAACCTCATGTACCCTGTCTTGAAAATCATTATTAAATTCGGCTGCCGTATTTACATTTTGCAAAATAGCCGAATATTCCTGGTTAAATGAAATGAGCATGTACATAAGCGTCGCCAGCATAATTAATAGCGGGGCAAGTATTGCGCCAAGCAGTTTATAAAACTGGCCGCTAATGCTAACCTGCTTTGAATGCGGTTTTTTATATATGCGCCTAATCATTTCCACGCCGCCCCCCACGATACTCCCGCGGGGAGTAGCCGTTGATTTTTTTAAATAAATAACTAAAATAATGCGGGTCATTATAGCCCACCTTTAAGGCAATCTCCGCATTGCTGCTGCCGCTATACAGCAAAAGCTCCCGCGCTTTCCCCATACGCAATTCGGTAAGGTATTCAACAAACGTTTTCCCCATCTGCTGGCTAAATACAGCGCTAAAATGTGTCGGCGCCAAATGCGCAGTTTTTGCTACGGTGTTCAAAGACATATCCGGGTTTGAGTAATTATCTTTCATATATATAATTACATCCCGCAGCATTTCCTGGTACCTATTTGTAGCGGCGCTGTCACGTTTTGTTAAAGCGTCTGATAATATGCGGGTTGTATATTGTTTAGATGCCCCGATGGAACTAATTGCTTCTTGTAATTCCTGCTTGCTTTGAATATTTTTATCAACAGTGCTGGAAATCATTTTTTCTAAAAATGCATTGACCGTAAACTGGATATTTAAGACAACAAAATGCCTAAACATAACGGAATTAGCGCCACTTGGGTCAAACCCGTTAAAATAGTCCTCCACAAAATTTTCAACATCCCCCTGCCTTCCGTTTATCAGAAATTTTTCGATCAAGCTCTGTGTTAATTTATTTGCATCCACCTCGCCCGGGTTAAAATCCATATAGACCGGTGAAGCCTGCCCTTGTTTACCGCTGCCTTTATAGAATAAAGACTTCCTGGCCTTTTTATAACATTCGCCTATGGCACTAAGCCGCCCTACCGGCTCGCCAACCGTAGCTACCCAATAAATATGGCCTTCGAGGGGCTTACAGGCCTGGCTCAATTGCCGGTAACATTCGTTAGTGTAATCAATAATTTTATCCTTGCCGGCTTTTACAAGGAAGGCCGTAACACCCATACCCGCATTAAAGGCAACAAAGTTCCCCGAATCCGAAAACATTTGGGACACCCGCCCCTGTACCGCCTCTATCGACGGGGTATATTTCTCTTCGGGCACATCCCCTTCTAATAGGAACAAAACTATATTATAACAAGGCGCGGACAAATCCAGCCCCAGCTTCCGGGCCCATTCTAATAATTTTGGCATGCTTGCCCCACCCGAAATAAGTGCGTCAAAAAAATCGCGCCTGGAAGAAAGCAAATATTCTTGGACTTCATTTGCAAATTGTTTCCTATACTGCTCTTGGGAAAATTCTTCGTCCTTCTGTTTTTTTACATCAAGCAGTACATCTATAAGCTGGCCTTTTGACAATGGTTTAAGCAAATACTGGTTCACCCCAATATTAATTGCTTCTTTGGCGTAAGAAAAATCATCATACCCACTCAATATAATAACTACTGTTTTAGGCATCTCTTTTTTTATCAGGCTGCTTAAAGAAAGGCCGTCCATAAATGGCATCTTTATATCTGTTATCACAATATCAGGCTTTTCTTTTCGTATAACCGGCCAAGCCAGCTCCCCATCCGGGGCTTCGCCAATAAATTCAAACCCATATAAATTCCATGTCACTAATTGCTTAATCCCTTCACGTATAAGGATTTCGTCTTCAACCAAAAATACACTGTACATAACCCATACCCCCATCTCTAGGCATTAAGCTTTTGTTTTGCCACAAAGCTTTAATATAATTAATCATAATTTACTATAACATTGATTGCCGTTTATATAAAGAAAGCCATTAGATTTTATGCTATATCAGCAACCGGAAATTTTTATCGTGCATTAATCCGTTATTATGGGTATAATTAGAATAAAAATTACTGGGGGATGAAAATATTGCAATATAGGGAAGATAAAAAATGCGGCAATAAGCTATCTGTATTGGGGTTAGGGTGTATGCGTTTTCCTGGCGGCATTGGCCGCATCGATAAAGAAAAAACAGAAGCCCTGCTCCTTAAAGCATATAAACACGGCATAAATTATTATGATACGGCTTATTTATACCCGGGCAGCGAAGAAGTCGTCGGCGAAATTTTTGCTAAACATTCGCTTCGGGAAAAAGTTTATATCGCCACAAAATTGCCACAAGCCCTGTGCAGCTCTAATTCTGATTTTGACAAGTATTTTAATATTCAAAAAAAACGCCTGCATACGGGTTATATTGACTACTATTTGATGCATAACTTTACTGATTATGCACAATGGGAAAAACTATGTGGGCTTGGCATTGAGAAATGGATAACAGAAAAGAAAAATAGCGGTGAAATTAAACAAATAGGTTTTAGCTTCCACGGCCCATACAGTGAATTTATAAAACTATTGGATAATTATAATTGGGATTTTGTCCAGATCCAATTTAATTATATCAATACTAATTACCAAGCCGGCACCGAAGGCCTTTTGTATGCAGCAAACAAGGGCCTGCCTATATTCATAATGGAGCCGCTTTTGGGTGGCAAGCTGGCAAATTTGCCGCCAAGCGCAAATGAAGTGTTTCAAAAAGTTCAGCCCGGCTCGACTGGCGCATCATGGGGGCTCCGTTTTATTTGGGACTTCCCCGGGGTTACCCTGCTGCTATCGGGCATGGGTACAGAAGCCCAGCTAGAGGAAAATGTAAAATTAGCGGAAACATCCATGCCAAATAGCCTTACTGAAGTTGAGCGCCAAGCAATCCAAGAAGTTAAGGCCGTGTTCAATAAAAACTACAAGGTGCCTTGCACAGGTTGCAATTACTGTATGCCTTGCCCCAAAAAAATAAATATACCCGCATGTTTTGAGGCATATAACGCAAGCTACGCTGTCGGGCTTATGTCGGGCATACAACAATACATGACAACTATCGGCGGCACAAGTAATTTTGCGCATTATGCAAGCGACTGCATAGAATGCGGAAAATGTGAAAGCCACTGCCCGCAGCATATCGAAATCCGCAAACAGCTTAAAGCTGTTAAGAAGCGGCTTCAGTTCCCCGGGACGAAGGCTTTGCTTTCATTGGCTAGAAAAGTTATGGCTAAACGGATGTAGGAGTAAAATAAAAAGGCGCTTTATCATGAAAGGCACCTTTTTATTTTATGTAATTTTTAAAAATAGTAGCGGCTATATCCTTACCTATAATAAAAAAATCAGGGCAAGCCTTGCTCTTCCTTTATTTTGTCCCTATATTTTTTAAGCCAGCGCATACGGTATGAAAAAGCATATAATATATTAAACAAGTCTTGCTTAACTTCGGCATCCGGGCTATGTGATGGTTCATTAAGCGAAACCACCTCCCCGCCGTTTTGTTCTATAACCCAAGACACAAGGTCTGCCCCAAACCTAGCCAGCCGGTCTTTATACGCAACAACAACCTGTAATTGCTCCCCGCTCATTGACCGTTCCAAAATGGCTTTCAAACCATGGCGGTTAAAATTTATGCCGCTGCCGATTTCTTTTATGACTTCGCCCTCCGGGAACCTGTCCTTCATAAATTTAACCTGCCTATTAAGTTCGTCCTTTTGTTTTGCTGAAGATACACGGCAATAACAGACCAGCGTTTTCTTTTTAGAAATTTTGGGCAAATAACTCGACAAATCATAACGCCTGTGCCCGCCTTGTGTACGGACACAATTAATTTTACCTTCGCTTTCCCATTTTCTCAAAGTATTTACATGCACACTTAATATTTCACATGCTTCTCTAGTTGTATAATACCTCATATTCGACACCCCTCTTTCTGAGAATTATGACACTTTTTTACACTTATGTCAATATTTTTTGTAATTAAATCAGGCAATTTATCGATTTCATTTTTGCATATAGGTATAGCGCGCAATACTAAACTTTTTTAAAATAGCGGGATAAAATTTTGTAATGGTTTCGATATTTCAAAATCAAAATGAAATCTTACAGTTATATTTATTTCATATAATCATAGCAGCTTGAAATTAAAAAGTAATTCTTTTGTACTATGGAATTCCTTAGAGGGGGAGTATTATGGATTCCACCACAAATAATATCATACATATATTCATGGGCCAGAAAGAATGCGCCTCAATAAATAAAAATACTACAGACGCGGTTAATTATAATAAACTAGGTGATAAGAGCCTTATAAACAAGGATTACATTACGGCAATAGATTATTTTAATAAAGCGCTTCAGAAAATAAAAGATATGCCGGTAGATGCCCTAACACTTTTAATATACAAAAATTTAGCATTAGCCTATAATGGGCTTGCGAAAAAATATTACGCTGCTGAAGATTACGGCAAGGCAATCGAATTTTTTAGCATTGCATTAGATATTAAAAGATACGTGCTTAATGATAACGATTGTGCGGACATATATACGAACCTGGGGCTTCTTTACCACAAAACCGGCGACTTTTTAAAAGCATACGAATATTTAGATGAATCAATATCAATCCAGGAAAACGGCCCCATTGCAAACCACCCCGAATTTTATAAACTTTACACAGCGTTAGGCGGGCTTTGCAATTCTTCCGGCGATTATAATAAATCCGCCGGCTACTATAACAAAGCCTTAAAAAAAATAGAAGGAGATACAAATAACCCTGACAACGCTTCTATAAATGAAAGCTTAGGCAAAGTTTATTCATCTATGGGTGATTATCAAAGGTCAATAATTTATTTTAATAAAGCATTGGAATTAAAAAAACAGCTGGAAAACCAGCCCGGTATTGCTGAAACCTACAACTCTGCCGGTTTAGCTTATAAAAATTTAGGCATGCGGGCGGAAGCTTTTGATTATTTTAACAAAGCATTAGATGCATTAGGCGATGGCAGCGGGCTTTTTGCCGCAACAATATATAATAATATTGGCTTATTACATAAGGAATTTAAAAACCCACAAAAAGCACTTGAGTTTTTTAACAAAGCTTTGGAGATAGAAGAAAAAGGCGCAAGTGGTGGGTACTCTATAGCTATTACATATAATAATTTAGGTGTGGTTTATGAATCACAAAAAGATTATGGCAAAGCACTTTTGTATTTTAATAAAGCACTGGGCATATTTGAAAAAGAAGCGGGGCACACAGAAACCGCCGGTGCTTATAGTAATTTAGCTAATTTATATAAGGCTATGGAGGATTACCCCCAAGCCATTAAATATTCCAATAAAGCGCTGGAAATTTGGGAAAAGAAATTAGGGCCCAGCCACCCCGATACGGTTGTGGTTTATAATAGCCTTGGGGAAATTTATGAGGCAATGGCCGATTACAAAAACGCGGTTGAGTATTATACAAAAGCCCTTTCCATTGTCAAAAAAACCGATACGAAAAGTATGTTTGCTTCCTTAATATATGTTAATTTAAGTAGGGTTTATAAGGCGGCCGGGGAAGGGGATTTGTCGGAGGAGTATATAAATAAATCCGGGGCAGTACGTACACTTAATAATTTAATTAGTATTAGAAAAACATCTAAGCAGATATTTTATTAATAAAACCAAAAGCTATGGGGAATTAAACCGCATAGCTTTTTTTGTTATTCCTTGTTATAAAGAAAAATAAAATATATTTTAAGATATTCTGACAATTCCGTATGGCATATGTGTTTTGACTGCGCCGAAAATGCGTTGAGGCCTTCGCCTTTTCAGCTTGTAAAACACCAAGTCAAACTGGGTTTGTTTATATTGGAAAATATTTCGGGAAGATGTATACTATATATAATGAAATGATAGGGGGCGGATGATATATGATGAATGAAAACCATAAAGTTTCTTTAATAACAAATTACCCGGCAGATAAACCAACCGATAATTTTGTAGGTAGGGAAGGTTTGATAAAAGATATTAAGGATATGATTGATTCCGAAAATAAAACCGTTTTAGTCAGCGGTTTTGGCGGTATGGGCAAAACAGAAATATGTAAAAAGATATTTCATGAATATTATAATAGCCCACAAAACGATATAAAATATATCGGCTGGATTAATTATGGGACAAATTTAAAATCTTCTATCTTCCAAAATATAATATATTTTAAAAAATTCGAGGAAATGAACTATATTTATGAAGTTAGCCATAAATCCATAGAGGAAGTACATTTTGATTTGACCAGGGAATTTTTAAATGAGCACGGTGGCCAAGTATTATTATTTATAGATAATATGAACGAGGCAGAAAAAGAAGATAGGGATATAATATTAAACCTACCCAACAAAATAGTAATCACTAGCCGCATAAACGAATTTGACCGTGTGAAACCAATAGAAATTGATAAATTGCCATTAGCAGATTGTAAGG
>JAITVM010000030.1 GCA_031285815.1 Clostridiales bacterium
AAAAGACAAAAATATAAAAAAACAAATGATTGCCCTACAAAAGATAAAGGCTTATTTTTAAAGGGATGACAAAAGATAATTTAATTACAAAAGATTTTAAATTACAAAAGATGAGAAAAAACGAGAGAAAACAAAAGATGAATATAAGGGGGCAGCTTTTGCTGCCCCCTTATATATTTTTTTATAACTTAAGAAGAAAATAAAAAGGGGTTTTAATCTATGGATTTAAATAATAAGATATCTCCGGTAGCTGGTGGTATAGATTATGTTCCTGATATTTTGAGCACAAAAGAAAATAATAATGCCTTTAAAGATATTTATGACGCCTATTTAGGTGTTTACAATACAGCAAATGAATATCAAAATGATTTAGCTAAAGCGCAGGTCGATTTTGCGGTTGGTGAAACAGATGATATGCTTTCTGTTATGCTTGCACAAGAAAAAGCCTATGCGTCACTTAATTTTGCAGTCCAAGTTACTAATAAGGTTATGGAATCTTATCGTGAGATTATGCGGATCCAGCTTTAAAAAATAAATTGGTTGCAAAAGAGGTGAGTAGATGCAGGATAGGTTCAGAAGGGTATACGAAAATCTAATTGCAAAATGGAATGCCTTGGGAAAAGTGCAGCAAATTCGTATAATAGCCGTGTCTGTTGTGCTTTTATTGAGTATAGCAGTAACGGCTTATTTGACCACTAGGCCACAATGGGAGGCTTTGGTTTCTGGTAGGAGCAACTCGGAAATAGCCCAGATACAGCAATATTTAACTGATGCAGGTTATAGGGTTAGATTGGGCGACAATGGCACATCATTAGATGTTTTGCAAGAAGATTCCTTGCAGGCGCGGGTCGATTTGTCTACTCAAGATATAAAGACAGACGGCGCTTTAACTTTTGAAGACGCTATAAACCTAACAAGCCTAAGTGCGACGGAAATGGTAAAAAGAAGGACTTTTTTAGCTTATGATGAATCTAAGCTGGAAGAGGCTTTAAAAATGTTTGAAGGCGTACGTGATGCAGATGTTTCAATCTCTATGCCGGAAAGTAGCAGCCATTTTATTGAGAATACAGAAAAACCTAGTGTCAGGGCGCTTTTAGATGTTAACTCTACATTCGATAAATCTCAAGGCGAGGCCGTAGCCAGGCTGATTGCGGCATCCGTAATAGGGCTTTCGATGGATAGCATTGAGATATTGGATACAGGGGCAAACGTAATTTATTCCGGCTCCACAAAAGGGATAGACGGAAGCGGCTCTAAAGAGTCTGTAGAGCTTTTAAAAAAGAATGAAATAGAAAACCAAATCAGGTTATTGCTTACCCCGCTTTTTGATGAGGTTAAGATAAGTTCGAATCTGGTTTTTGACTGGGATAAAAATACTGTTGTAAGGAAGACTGTTTCGCCGCCTATAGAAGATAGCACAACCGGCTTGCCGCAAAGGCAGAATACTGAAAAGCAGGCCGTCGAAAATGCAAACCCTGACGCGGCCGTAGGTTTGGACCCAAATAATAACCAGGTTGCGGATTATCAAACAGGTAGTGCGGGTGTTTCGAATTTAGATGTTGAAAATAATACTGTCGAGTATGTTTATGATACTGAGGAATGGGTTACTGAGCAGCAAACAGGAAGGCTTGTGCCGGAAAGCTCATCTATGATGCTCTCCCTTTATAAGTATAGGGAGTACAATCAGGAAATAATGGAAAGGGGCGATTTGCTGCAAGGGTCTACTTGGGACCAGTTTAAAGAAAATACAACAATAACTAAATTGGATGTTGACCCTGATATTTTAAACGCAATTATTACAGGTACATCTATATCCAATATTTCGATAATTTTACATGAGGTGCCAATTTTTGTAGATAAGGTGGTAACCCCCCCTGATTTTGGTGCGATCGGCATCTTTACCGTTCTTGCAGCTATGATCTTATTGTTAGCTTATGGTTTGTTAAAATTTACTAAACCTGATGAGATTACAGAAGTTGAGCCAGAATTATCGGTTGAAGACTTGCTTGTCAGTACCCAGCTTGAAGAGATCAAAGAAGAAGAGCTCGCTAAACTTGAAGAAGTTAATTTTAATAAAGAATCGCAGACTAAGAAGCAGATTGAAAAATTTGTACAGGAAAAACCAGAAGCGGTTGCCCAACTTTTGCGCAATTGGCTAAATGAAGAATGGGAGTGATAAATGATGGCTCAAGCACAATATTCAGGTAGGGAAAAGGCGGCCATTTTATTAATCACATTAGGCCCCGAGAAATCTGCCCAGATATTTAAACATTTGAAAGAAGATGAGATTGAGGCATTAACCCTTGAGATAGCAAATATTTCAACCGTTATGCCTGAAATTAAAGAACAAGTAGTAAACGAGTTTTACGAAATTTGTTTGGCCCAGCAATATATTACTGAAGGCGGGCTTTCTTATGCAAAAGAGATTTTGGAAAAAGCTTTAGGGGAGCAAAAAGCCTTTGAGGTTATAAGCAAATTGACAGTATCTTTACAGGTTAGGCCTTTTGATTTTGTCAGGAAGGCAGACGCAACACAGATACTTAATTTTATACAAAATGAGCACCCGCAGACAATCGCCTTGATATTGTCTTATTTGAAACCGTCACAGGCAGCGCAGGTTTTATCGGAGCTTAACCCGGAAAGCCAGTCGGAGGTTGCACGCAGGATCGCGTTAATGGATAGGACGAGCCCAGAGGTTATAAGGGAAGTTGAAAAGGCGCTTGAGAAAAAACTGTCGTCCTTGGTTACAGAAGATTTTACAACTGTTGGCGGCGTGGATTCTGTTGTGGATATCCTTAACTCAGTAGACAGGACCACAGAGAAAAATATTATGGAAAACCTCGAATCCGAAGATGTCGAGCTGTCTGAAGAAATTAGAAGGAAAATGTTTGTATTTGAAGATGTATTGACACTCGATAACAGGGCAATACAAACCATACTCCGCCAGGACATAGACAACAGGGAGCTTGCTATTGCGCTTAAAGGCTCTAGCCAGGAGCTTCAGGAGCTTATTTTTTCCAATTTATCAAAGCGCCTAGCTGCTATGATAAAAGAAGATATGGATTTTATGGGCCCTGTTAGGCGTTCGGATGTTGAAGAAGCGCAACAGAAAATTGTCAATATCATCAGGAGGCTTCAAGATGCCAATGAAATTATAATTTCACGTGGCGGGGGGGATGATGTAATTGTCTAAAATATTTAAACCTTCAGATATTATATTTAATGACAATAAACATTTAATCCCCACAGAGCTTAGGGGCAATACGGATACTACTGTAAAAAAGCCGGAGGATAGCCCGGCAATGGGCGGTGTAGATTTAAAAGTATATAACATCTTAGAGCGTGCCCGTAAAGAAGCTGAAAAAATAATAAATAAAGCTAATATTGACGCAGAAGTAATAATAAACCATGCACAGGCTGAAGCGGGGCGCTTGGCAGAAGAGGTCCGCGGCAAAGCCCAAAAAGAGGGGCATGGGCAAGGGTATAAAGAAGGGCTGGATTCGGCTGAAAGGCTGAAACAGGAAGCGGGGCAAATAAAAGAAGAATGGCTTCAAAAGCGCGAAAATATATACCATGATTTAGAACCGGAAATATTAGGGTTAATTATATCAATTACAGAAAAGCTTTTAGGCAATGCTTTGGAGTTTAACCCAGATATTATTTTGAACCTTATACGCCAGGGGCTTAACGAAACTACACTGTCAGGGGACATAATTATTAGGGTTTCCCCAGAAAAATATGACCTTGTTTTAAAAAACAAAGAAAAAATATTATACATGGCTGAAGGTTCTTGCAATTTTGAGATAATTAGGGATTTAGGGCTACATGGTTCAGATTGCATAATAGAAACTGCTTTCGGAAATATTGATTGTAGTTTGGATGAACAATTTAAACTGCTGAAAGAAAGTTTATTATTGATCTTGGAAAACAGGTGACCATATTGGGTATTAATTTACAAAAGTATAAAGCTGCCCTTGATAAGACATATATAAAACGGAAAGGCCGTGTTTCGCAGGTTGTGGGCCTAACGATAGAATCTACAGGCCCCGACGTGAATGTTGGCCATATTTGCTATATAAAATCAAATAAATATAGCGAAGAGATAACGGCAGAGGTTGTTGGCTTTAAAAAAAACAGCATACTTTTAATGCCGTTAGGCGATATGTCAGGTATTGGGCCAGGCAGTATTGTAGAGGCTAGCGACAGGCCGGTTACATTAAAGGTATCAGAAAGCCTTTTAGGCCGTGTCTTAAATGGCATAGGCGAGCCGATGGACCAAAAAGGCCCAATTACAAACGGTAAAGATTTTAGGGTAGCAAATAACCCGCCAGACCCACTTAAAAGAAACAGGATTAAAGAACCGCTACCCCTTGGGGTAAAAGCTATAGATGGCCTCTTAACTATAGGGAAAGGCCAACGGGTTGGCATTTTTGCGGGGAGCGGTGTTGGAAAATCTACGCTTATGGGCATGAGAGCGCGAAATACCAAAGCAGACATTAATGTTATCGCTTTAATTGGCGAACGCGGCAGGGAAGTTAAGGAATTCATAGAAAAAGATTTGGGCGAAGAAGGCCTTAAGCGGTCGGTGCTTGTAATCGCAACTTCAGATAAGCCTGCGCTTGTACGGCTAAAATCTGCAGAGGTCGCAACATCGATAGCTGAGTATTTCCGTGAACAGGGCAAGGATGTAATGCTTTTAATGGATTCGCTGACCAGGTATGCAATGGCCCAGCGCGAAGTCGGTTTGGCTATTGGCGAGCCGCCTGTGTCTAGGGGGTATACCCCTTCTGTATTTGCTATTATGCCTAAGCTATTAGAGCGGGCAGGAAATTCGGATAAAGGTTCTATTACAGGGCTATACACAGTCTTAGTTGATGGCGACGATTTAACTGAGCCGGTTACAGATGCGGCACGTGGGATATTAGATGGGCATATTGTTTTATCCAGAAAAATAGCCAATAGGAACCAATACCCGGCAATAGATGTTTTAGCGTCCGTATCCCGGGTTATGGGTGACGTTGTGGATAAAGGGCATAAAAAAAATGCTAACGAGGTTAAACGGCTCATGGCTATTTATACAGAATCAGAAGATTTGATAAATATTGGCGCGTATGTCGCTGGGTCCAGCCCGGATATCGATGAGGCTATAAAAAAACATAAACAGATAATTGAATTTTTGAGCCAGCCTACTGATGAAAAAGCTGATTTTGAAAATGTTTTAAGGGACATGGAGAATATTACAAACGGGTAGTGGTGTAAATTGGCGTTTAAATATAGGCTGGAGTCATACTTAGATGTAAAATCAAAAATTGAAGGCCAGCGAAAAATAGAGTACGGGGTTGCGCTTTCAAAACTAGATGAGGAAATTAATAAAAAAAAACTATTATGCAAACAAAAAGATGCAGCCATTGCTGATTTTAAATTACGCCTTGGTGATAAAATTTACCCGGGTTTATATAGGGATACAAATAATTATATCGAGCTTCTGAAAAGGCAGATTATTAAACAAGATGATGTTATTGCCCAAGCAGGGCTTGAAGTGGAACGTAAACGGGATTTGCTAACGGAAGCGGTAAAAGAGCGGAAGACTCTTGAAAAGCTAAAGGAAAAAAACCAGATAGAGTACAATAGGGAACAAATTATTAAAGAACAGAAACTAGTAGATGAAATAACATCTTATAAATTCAGTAAACAAACTTGATGGGTGCCGGAGGGTGTTATGGCAAAAAAAAACGATGTGGACGAAAGAAGCAAACTGCTTTCAGAAAATAATTTAGAAGATAAACGCCCTAAAAAAAAATCCAAACTGCCGCTAATACTGTTTATTTTATTTTTAGGCTTAATAGCGGCTGTTTTTTCGCTCAATTTATTTAATGTAAGGGAAAAAGCCCTTTACCCTTTGGCTAAAAATATACCAATTGTTAAAAACCTATTGCCTGAAGAAGGTGGGGGTAGCGAATACGATGGGCTGTCAAAGGAAAATTTAATTGAGATGGTAAAAAATTTGGAGGGCGAAATAGCTCAGGCTAATGAAGATTACGTAGCGCTGCAAGAGCGGTTTAATGATAGAGGGGGCGAAATAGTTAATTTACAGCGGTATAAAGACCAGATAGATCAATTTAACAGTGATAAGTCAATGTTTGATGAGGCAGTAGCAAATAATGACCAAAAAGCATTTATTCAATTTTACGAAAATATGTTCCCTGAAAATGCCGAAGAATTGTATAAAGAGGCAGTTAGCTCTGTTCAAAATGATAAAGATTTGAAAAAATACGCAAACACGTTTTCATCAATGGACGAAGGGTCCGCGGCTGAGATTTTAGAAAAATTGATGGGTTCTGATATTGAGCTTGTTGTGACAATTTTTAAATCTGTCGATACAGATACTGGGGCAGCAATATTAGCCCAAATGGACACAGATAATGCTGCCAACATTGCCCGGAGGATTGCACCAGTTTCAGAAGGGTAAAATTAAGTGTTAAGAAAATCCGAAAAATTTACGACATCTTTTATGTAGTACTAACCCCATTTGCTATATTAGGTTAATTTGAATTTTAAGCTTGGGGGTAGGATTAAAACAAAGGTGGTGGCTTGGCATTAATAGGTTACTTAGCGTTGATAGGGCATCTAATGTAACCAATGATAAGGCTAATGTCCCGAAAAACGGGAATATGTTTTTCGACTTTAGCAGTATTTTATCGAATTTAACTTCGGTAAAGTCAAATGATACTGAAGAAATTGCACCGGGAAAGAACTAT
This sequence comes from Clostridiales bacterium, assembly GCA_031285815.1. Taxonomy (GTDB): domain Bacteria; phylum Bacillota; class Clostridia; order Lachnospirales; family JAITVM01; genus JAITVM01. The sequence goes on from JAITVM010000030.1 coordinate 6,759, forward strand.
AAGAATGAAAGCTTTGATAGGGGCGGAAATATTGACAGTACTAAAGCCGATAAAAAAAATTTTGGCAATGCCAATAAAAAAGATGAAATTACAAGCGATAAACCAAACGATAAAATAGAAAACGGCCGTGGGGAAGAAGAACCGGAAAAAATAAAAGAAGATAGGGAAGTAGATTCTTCCGGGCCTGAAAATGAAGAAACTGAAGAAGTTAAAGAGGCAGGGCAGCAAACTGAAGGCAGTGCTGAAATTACAGAAGCTGTAGCGCCAGAATTATTAGCAGCCATTTCCCAAAATAACCCCGGGCCTGTAATTACTGTATCCAAAATGGAAGGCAGTGGGGAACCTTTAGAAGGGCAAGAAGCGGCAAAAGGGGATACGCCCCAATTAGGCCAGGAAATTACGGCTAAGCCTCAGGCAGAAATTGTTGAAGCCAAACCGTTAACACAAGAAATTACTGAAGCCGGCCAAAAAAATATAATAAACCCACAAGGGCAGGAAGCTACTGTAGAAACGGCACAGGTAGCTAAGCCGAAAGAAGGGGCGGCTGCGGCAGTTGCCAAAAGCTTTGCTGGCGAGGCCTTGCTGGATACGGCAGAGGCGCCAAACCAAAGTGCTAAAAGCAATGAAGCTTTAGCTGGCCAGATTGCACTGCCTGTTGAAATTGCGGCTAAAACAGAAACTCAAAATTTCTCAGGCAATAATTTCGGTAATGAGTTTAACACTAGTGCGTTTATTATACAAAATAAAAGCATTAATGTGGAAAAAGCTAATTTCAAACAAGTATTTGGCACAAATCATAAAGTTGACCCAAAAGACATTATTAATCAAATAGTTAATAAAATGAAGCTTGAAATAAAAGACTCTATGTCTACTATCCGGGTAACTTTACACCCCGAAACCATGGGTGACGTATCATTAAAAATAGTAGCTGAAAACGGGGTTATTTCTGCACAGTTTATAGCAGAGAACGATAAGGTTAAAGAGGTAATTGAAAATAATTTTAATATGCTTAAAGATGCTTTGTCGGAAAAGGGGATAAATGTGATGTCCCTTTCTGTATCTGTCTCGTCTGGGCAAAGCGGCTCAGCATTTAACCCCCCCTCTTTTGATAAGCAAAAGTTTTCTAAGGGTGCTATGCTTTTTGAGCAAGGTGATACGGGGGTTTCTGACAAGATAGTAGAAGCCGCTTATGGTTTGGATTTATACGATGCAAGTGTAAACTATGAGGCTTAACGCGCTTTAAGGAATGGATGGTGTGTAATAAATGGCAATAGATACTGAAGGTTATTTATGGCAAAGCTATGCCCCGGCAACTGATTATGACCCTAAAAAGGTAAACTCTGACGAGGCTACTGCAAATTCAAAATTAAATAATAATCAAAATTTAGATAAAGATGCATTTTTGAACCTTTTGATTACTCAAATGAAATACCAGGACCCATTAAACCCAACAGATGATAAGCAGTTCATTGCGCAGATGGCCCAGTTCAGTTCGCTGGAACAGATGCAAAATATTGCAAAAGTATCTACCCAGCAACAGGGATACCAATTAATCGGCAAAACAATTATGTCTAATGTTTTTGATGAAACAAGGGGCGTATATGAAGAAGTAAATGGGGTTGTGGATTCTGTTATTGTACGGAAAGGCGAGACTATCCTTGTAGTTGGTGAAAAAGAAGTGCCTATTGATAGGGTAACTAATGTTTTTGATTTTGGTTCGATGGATTTGACAAATATAAATAATAATGTGGCGACAAACCAAACATTAGCTATGGTAGGCAAATATGTCCAGGCCTTTATATTAAATAGCGACGGGGACGCCACTGGGTTTACTGAGGGTAGGGTTGATTATGTGAAATTTGATTCTAATGGCAACCCGATTTTAGTAGTTGGCGATAAAGAGGTCTATCCGGGCGAGGTTACGTCAGTAGCGGATAAAAATTTGCTGTTTGGCGAAACTATTACTTACAAATCTGATTCGGCTGATATTGAAGGCGTTATTGAAGCGGTAAATATAAAAGGTGACAATGCTTACCTTGTCGTTGGCGGCGAAGAAGTCAAAATTGACAACCTGAGCTATGTTACAGATGCTGTCCGCCTTGTTGGCGAAACAATTAAACATGATGATGCGAATGGCATAGTCCAATCTGTCGTTATTAAAGATGGCGTGACTTATTTGAATGTGGGCAACCAGCTACTTTCCTTTAAGGATTATAAAGGCATAAAATAACAAACCTCTTAATTTAGCGAAAAGGTGGTGGCTCGTTATGAAAATAGTAAATGGCATAAATCAAAGTAGAAATATTGTTAATAATATTAATAAGCAGGTAGATAAGCCAGAGGGTTCTTTTAAGTCTATCCTGAATAATGAAATTGACAAAAACAGCGGGCTACAATTTTCAAAACACGCCAACCAAAGAATACTAAATAGGGATATATATATATCGAAAGAACAAATGACAAGAGTTGAAAAAGGTGTTTCACTGGCTAAAGAAAAAGGTATAAAAGATACTTTAGTTTTGGTGGACAATATTGCTCTTGTTATAAATATAAACAGCAATGTTGTAGTAACCGCCATTAATAAAAATGATAATAAGATATTTACAAATATTGATGGTGCCATAGTTGTATAAAAAGCTGGGCCTTCTTAAGGAAGCTTTATGCCCTTGACTGATAGATGGGGCAATCAATTTTCTGGCAGCCATAAAATTAATGGGGGTCGTTTTAATTATGATGAGATCTATGTATTCGGCAGTATCTGGCTTAAGGGTACATCAAACAAAGATGGACGTTATAGCGAATAATATTGCCAATGTTAATACTGTCGGCTTTAAATCAAGCAGGGCAACTTTTGCTGAAGTGTTTAGCCAGACGATTAGCGGCGCAAGCGCGTCTAACCCTATAACCGGCCGGGGTGGCGTTAACCCCAGGCAAATCGGGTTAGGTGCTACTGTGGCAAGTATAGACCTATTAATAACACAAGGGGCAGCTCAACGGACAGATAACCCTTTTGACATAATGATATCCGGCGATGGATTTTTTATAGTTGGTGACTCGAGCGGTACTTATTTTACCAGGGCTGGGGCGATGAACTTAGACAAAGCTGGCAACTTGGTTATTACAAATGGTATGCATGTGCGCGGCTGGACAGCGGTTGACGATCCGCTTAACCCAGGTGAACAAATAATAGATAAAGGTGCGGTTTCAGATATAGTCATAGGGCCGGACAAACAGTATGCCCAGCCTACGGCTACTAAAAATGTATCGTTTGCCGGGAACCTTAATTATACAGAAGATACTACTATTAAAAGGACAATGTCTTTTTATGATAGCATTGGCACAAGGTATGTTGTTGGCTGCACTTTTGAGTTTGATGATGCTTCGGGTGGATGGACATATACATTAGATGACTTCGCTTACCCAAATGGCGACACAGATAACCCAATAGACTTAACGTTAAGCGCAAATTCGACGGGTACAATAACATTTAATGAGGATGCTTTGCCGACTGGGCCGCTAATTGACCCTGCAGACCCTAACAGTGCAGGGATAGTTATAGATATTGCGCTACCTGCAGATAAACAGCCTGCATCTACCCTAGGGGATAATGGCCGGATTACTATAGATTTTTCTGATTTAACACAATTTGATAATGAAACTTCAACTGTTAAAGGTGAAATGCTGGATGGAAATGGGCCGGGTACTTTAAACGGGATAGCGGTTGGGTCAGATGGGAAGATTGTCGGCAGGTATTCGAATGGGGATACGAAGATATTAGCCCAGATAGCTGTAGCGAGGTTTCAAAATGCGGCAGGTTTGCAAAAGATGGGGAATAATTTGTTTGTAACAACAGCAAACTCAGGCGATTTCGATGGTATTGGTGAAGAGGTCCAAGCCGGCGGCGGGGAGATGCAAGGCGGCGTATTAGAAATGTCTAACGTCGACTTGTCTGCAGAATTTACAGAAATGATAACTACCCAAAGAGGCTTCCAGGCAAATTCGAGGGTGATTACTACCTCCGACGATATGCTTCAAGAACTCGTTAACCTTAAACGATAAGCACACGGCAAATATTTAATTGTACGGATTGCTATAGCCAGCCGGTTAAATAATTTTTGAAAAATTTTAGGCTGGCTGCCTATAGCTAATTGATTAGGAGGCAAACATGATTACCGTAACTAAACTAAACGATAAACAGATTGTGATAAACAGCGATTTGATTGAAGTTATTGATTCTAACCCGGATACTACAATTACAATGACAACGGGTAGGATAATTATTGCCAAAGAGCCGGTTGAAAATATTATTAATAAAGTTGTAGAGCACAAGCGGAAGATATATACACAGTTTTAAGGGAGGAGAGGGGACTTTGGAACTTGGATCAATAATTGGTTTTCTGTCAGGTACTTTTTTTATAATTTTCTCTCTTATGTTATCAGCAAAATTTGAGTTTTGGAAGGTTGCGAAGATCGTCGATCCACCATCTGCAATGATAACAATAGGCGGGACAATAGCGGCTACGCTTATAGCGTACCCTATATCAAGGATAGTTAATTCGCTCAAAACAATGGGGAAGGTTTTTAAGCCCCCTAACATTGACCCCCAAGATTCAATCAAAAAGATAATAGAGCTTGCTAATTTAGCAAGAAAAGAAGGCCTGCTTGCTTTAGAAGAGGCGGCTAACGCGATGGACGATAAATTTTTGCAAAAAGGTATTTTGCTTATCGTTGACGGGACTGACCCGGAATTGGTTAGGAATATATTAGAGATTGAGATGTCTTACATCGAAGGCAGGCATAGTGACGCAAGGGGTGTTTGGGATTTTATGGCGTCTATGGGCCCTGCTTATGGTATGGTTGGGACTTTAATCGGGCTTATTATGATGCTGCAAGACATGTCTGACCCAGATGCGTTAGGCCCTAATATGGCAATTGCGATGATAACGACTTTTTATGGCTCCATTATGGCTAATTTTATTTTTATGCCGGTTTCAAATAAACTTAAAATATTTAGTTCGGATGAGATGCTTATTAAAGAAGTGCTTATAGAAGGCATGCTTAGTATTCAAGCGGGGGAAAACCCCAGGATTATAGAAGAAAAACTTAAATCCTTTTTATCCCCGACACTTAGGACTAACCTTTCAGAGGCTACCGGAGGTGAATAACTATGGCGAGGCGTAAACCCGAAGAGCCAAAAGGCGGCGCACCGGAATGGATGGCAACCTTTTCTGACCTGGTTACTTTGTTATTTTGTTTTTTTGTACTTTTGTATTCTATGTCAAATGTCGATTCTGCTAAACTCCAGGCTTTTGCCTCTTCGTTCCGGGGTGAGCCTACTTTATTAGAAACAGGCCAAGGCCTGGACGTCGGGATGATGCTGGGCAGTGGCATTATGGAGATGCCCGTCCATGAAGTTGGCGGTGAAACTTCTTCAACCGAGCAATTTGAAACAATAAAGGATGAAATGGATACTATGTATTCTGATTTCAAGACTTATTTCGCTGAAAATGAGATGTCTGATAATATAGACATAATTAAGAAAGAGGATTCATTGGATATAGTTTTAAAGGACAAAGTCCTTTTTGACAAGGGCAAAAATGATTTGCGCCCAGAAGCTATTCCAATTTTAGATACGATTTCAGAACTGTTGCTAAGCAAATACCCAGAGTGTGATATAGAATTTATTGGGCATACCGACACAGACCCAATAAATGTGCCTAGGTTCCCTAACAACTGGTATTTGTCTAATGCTAGGGCTATTAGTGTCGGTGAATATTTTATTAACCAGAAAGGTTTTTCCCCTCAAAAAGTGTCCGCTAAAGGGCGTGGTGAGTTTAACCCGGTCGCACCGAATGATACGGAAGAGAACAAAGCTAAAAATAGGCGTGTTGAAATTCGTATTTACAGTAGTTTTTTAGGGAGCAATGTTAGCTAGTTTTATTACTTCAGTTTATATCTGGTGTAATACATATACGTATATTAACTCCATTAAAACTAACTGATAAAAATTTTATCTATATCTGTGTAGGTGGTTAATATTTTAAAAAGAGGTGAAGGGCTTTGGATAAAAATAAAATTATGATGGTTGTTATAGTTGTGCTGCTTGTTGTGCTTTTGGGTACGACGGCAGGGCTGGCCTATTTATTATATAGAAATTTTAGCGGGCAAGCCAGCGCACAAGATGAACAGGGTGCGCCGGTGGATGTTGAGAGCCTGAAACAAGAAGATATTGTTACGGTACCAATATCAGATACAATCACAACTAACTTAGCAGTAGGCTCTGATGGCGAAAGCAGCCATATGGCTAAGCTGGCCTTGGCCATAGGTGTTGATACAACTGAGAAAAAAGAAAGCGATACGCTTGTTGCACTTTTAACTGAAAAAGAAATTGTTATAAAAGATTTAGTTATTGAGATACTAACTAGCAAAACACATGATGAATTTAAACGGGTTGACTCAAGGGATGTAGTGAGGGAAGATATTTTGAAAGCGCTTCAGGATGAGTTTGAATCTAATTTGATTGTTACAGTTTATATCTACGAATGGAATGTTATATAGGTATGCTTAACCTAAAGATAAAGGTAAGGTGAGGAAAAATTGAGCGATATTTTATCCCAATCTGAAATTGATGAATTACTAAAAGCCATCGATTCAGGGAACACCGAACATATTACGATTGAAGACAGCTCCAAAGGGAAAGAAGCCAAAGTTTATAATTTTAAGCGGCCTTCAAAATTCAGCAAGGAGCATTTGCGTACCCTTGAAATTATTTTTGAAGGTTTTTCAAGGATGGTTTCTTCGTTTTTATCTGGATATTTGAGGACAAATGCGGTAATTAATGTTGCGAGTGCAGAACAATTAACATATAGCGATTTTAGCGCCTCACTTGTTAACCCTGTTATATTATCCATAGTCAGGCTTAACCCATTAAAAGGGTCGATCATTGTGGAACTATCTTCGAATATAGGTTTTTCTATGATAGACCGTATACTCGGCGGCCCTGGTGTAGGGGTAAAAAAGGTACGCGAGTTTTCTGAAATAGAAGTTATCCTGCTCGAGAGGATTGTAACACAAATGCTCAATTTTTTATCTGAACCATGGGGGAATGTAGCGAAATTAACGCCAGAATTAAATGAAATAGAAACCAATTCCCAGTTTGCGCAAATTATTGCGCCAAATGAGATGATAGCACTTGTAACATTAAATATAAAGATTGGCTCATCTGAAGGGCTATTAAATTTTTGTATCCCCCATATAGTAGTTGAGCCGATTATGAAGCGGCTTAATACGAAATTTTGGTTTTCAAAAAATAATGTGGAAGATGATAGCGCGCAGTATAAGGAAGAATTATCTAGCAGTTTAGAGAAGGCAGTTGTGCCAGTTACGGCTGTAATTGGCAGGACCTCTATAGCAGTCTCAGATTTTGTACATCTTCAGGCGGGGGATATTATAACGCTTGATTCGTTTGTTAATTCCGACTTTAATGTGATGGTTGGCAACTTGTTAAAATTTAGGGCCAAGCCGGGAATAAGTAGAGGAAAAAACTCCATGCAAATAACATCTTTTGTTGGAAAGGAGGAATTATAACATGAGCGATATGTTATCCCAAGACGAAATTAATGCCCTGTTAGGGGTTGTAAACGGAACAAATGCAGATAACCCGGAAAAAACTGAACCCGGGGGAAGTGTAGATGCCGGGGGGGCAGTAGCAGATGATTCCCCAAATAACCTATTAGATAGCGAAGAAAAAGATATTTTAGGGGAAATGGGCAATATTGCAATGGGCACTTCAGCAACTACCCTTTTCACATTGCTACACAACAAGGTTTCCATCACAACGCCTAAAGTAGAGGTTATGACCTGGAGGGAAGTTAGCGAAAACTATCTAAGGCCCTGTGTAGGGATAAAAATAAGCTATAAATTAGGGTTTGTAGGAAGTAATATTTTGATATTAAAAGACAGGGACGTCAAAGTAATTTCAAATTTAATGATGGGCGGGGACGGGAAAGTATCTGATGAGGAACCGCTGAATGAAATAGATTTAAGCGCAATTGGGGAGGCGATGAACCAAATGGTTGGTTCATCGGTAACGTCATTAGCATCTCTTGTTGACATGAAAATTGATATAGAGACGCCAAAAGCTTTTGTAATGAATTTTGAAGACGATAAGCTGTTTGAGTCAATTAATATCGATGGCAACGAAAAGATCGCCAGGATATCTTTTAGGATGGTTATTGGCGATATAATAGACAGCCAGATAATGCAGATTTTCCCCCTAGATTTTGCGAAAGAGCTTGTTACGCTTATGAAGAAAGGCTATTCAAAAGTAAAAGAAGCTGAGGGGGACAAAGTGGAGAGTGTTAAGGAAGCAAAGCCAACTGGCGTAAAACCAGCACCTGCAAAGCCAACACCTGTAAAAACTGAGCAAAGGGCGCAGGAGCCTAAACGTGTTAACCAAAATATTAATGTTGCGCCTGCCCAATTTCAAGATTTTGATTTTAATGAACTAAACCAACAAAAAGAAAACATCGATATAATAATGGATGTCCCGTTAGAAGTTACTGTGGAATTAGGGCGCACATATAAAAAAATCAAAGAAATTTTGGAATTCTCGCCAGGCACAATAGTTGAACTGGATAAAATTTCTGGAGAGCCCATTGATGTTTTGGTAAACGGGAGGTTTGTAGCTAAAGGGGAAGTTGTAGTTATAGACGAAAACTTTGGCATAAGGATTGTTGATATTATTTCGTCTGAGAATAGGGTCTAGAATGGGCCCGTGCGGGCGGGGATAATTTGTATGTATTTTAATTAATGATAATACAAATAATATTTATGATATTTATTAAGGAGTGTGGGATTTTATGCCGAAAAACATTTTATTGGTTGATGATGCTGCTTTTATGCGTATGATGCTTAAAGATATTTTGACAAAGAATGCTTATACAGTAGTTGGCGAAGCTGAAAACGGGAAGATAGCTGTTGAAAAATATAATGAATTAAAGCCTGACCTGATTATTATGGATATCACTATGCCTGAAATGGACGGTATTGAAGCAGCTAAAGCAATTAAGTCAAACCACCCAGAGGCCCTTATTGTTATGTGTTCTGCAATGGGGCAGCAGGCCATGGTTATTGAAGCAATCCAGGCAGGGGCTAGGGACTTTATTGTTAAACCGTTTCAGCCTGACAGGGTACTGGAAGCTGTCCAAAAAGTTATTGGCTAGTTGCCCAAGTTTTGAATAATTTGAGATTTTAATTGATACTAACCGTTGGCAAGGGTAACAGTAAAAAATTCTTGCGCTAAAAATTTTTATTGCCTTGTTTATAAACGGTTAGTATCAATAGAAAATTTCCCCTTTAGCAAATTGGCTTTTAAAAGGGCTGCTTATTTTATGGCAGCAGGTTTCCTATTGGGTTTGTGTTTTTTAAGGGCCTGCATATTTGTGGGTTACATTTATATTTGGGGTTAAAAAATGAATAACATACTAAAGATAAACCGGATGATAGTATTATTAATTATTTTTTTTATATTAACAGGCGGGGAAGCTTTTGCTGGTGAAATAACTGTGCCCCCTGTGCCGGATATACCATCTATTGAATTTAATTTTAATAATGGGGCCAGCCAAAATGGTGACAGTATGGTTCAGCTTTTAATACTTTTAACCGTAATTGCGCTTGCGCCATCAATTTTAATTATGATGACGAGTTTTACAAGGATAATAATTGCGCTCCATTTTTTGCGCTCAGCTTTAGGGACACAACAGATGCCGCCTAACCAAGTATTGATTGGGCTTGCCCTTATATTGACAATGTTTGTTATGGGGCCGGTTTTTTCTGAAATAAATGAAGCGGCATTTGAACCATATTCCAAAGGGGAGATAACGCAGGAAACAGCGCTTGAATTGGGCATGGGCCCGATCCGGAAGTTTATGTTTGCACAAACTGACGAAAAAGACATGGCGCTTTTTTTAGAGCTTTCAGGTGAGGTGTACCAAGCTATAGACGACATACCAAGCAGTGTCTTAATACCGGCTTTTATATTGGGTGAATTAACGAAAGGTTTTATATTTGGCGTTATTGTTTACATACCATTCATTGTAGTTGATATGGTGGTTGCGTCTGTACTTATGGCGATGGGGATGATGATGCTGCCACCGGCAATGATTTCAATGCCTTTTAAAATCCTGATTTTTGTATTAGCCGGCGGGTTTAATATTGTTATAGAAAACTTAGTTAAGACTTTTAAGATGGTATTATAGGAGGGCTTAGCCATGTCTCATGATAAAGTGCTTGAAATTGTACAAGATGCCGTTATGGCAACGCTAATTACTTCGGCCCCGCCACTTTTATTAGGGCTTGTTGTTGGGCTTGTTGTAAGCGTATTCCAAGCGGTTACATCTATCCAGGAGCAAACTTTGGCATTTGTACCAAAGATAGCCGCCGTATTGTTGTCACTAATCCTTTTTGGTGGGTTTATGTTAGGCACCATGCAGGATTTTATTATAAACCTCTATTCACAAATACCAGATTTGCTCGGGCGGTAATTAATTTTATTAAAACTTGTATCCGCTTACCAAATATGCAAAAGATAAAAGAGGGGTAAAATGTACCTAACATACCTATATAGTAATATCGACATTTACTTTATAATATTAACACGTATCCTTGGATTTTTTGTAATGCTGCCTGTTATTTCAGGGTCTAGTATACCGAATGCAGTGAAGCTGCCGCTTGTTTTGATTTCAACTGCCCTAGTCTATTCCAGCCAAGCTGTACAAGCTATTGATTATGGCAATAGTTATTTGGGGTTTGGGGCATTAATGTTTAAAGAATTTATGGTAGGCGCATTAATAGCATTTGTTGGGTATATGATTTTTACTTTAGTTTATTTAGTAGGGCAGCTTATTGATTTCCAATTGGGGCTTTCAATGGTTTCGGTTTTTGACCCAGTCAGCCAATTACAAATACCTATTACAGGTAATTTGATTTATTACATGGTTTGTTTGCTTTTTGTCCAATCAGGCGGGCTAAACGCCTTTGCCGCTTTAATCCTTAGTAGCTATAAAATGCTTCAGCCAGGCAAGGCTTCATTGCTTTTAAACGGTGAGGTAGTTATTTTCTTTTTGGATTTGACTACTGAGGTTTTTTCTATAGGCGTAAAATATTCGCTCCCTGTCCTTGGCGGCATAATAGTTTTGGACGTTGCGTTGGGCCTTTTAGTAAAAGCTGTGCCACAAGCAAATATATTTGTCGTCGGCATACCGCTTAAGCTTTTAGTAGGGTTTTTAATTTTATATATAAGCATACCTACTTTTATAGATATGTATAATTATATTTTTGATGAATCGTATAGCAAGATGTTAGACCTAATGCAGGGGTTGGTTTTAAATGGAAGATGATTATAAGCTGTTGTTAAAAATAAATTTATCTTATTTTGATGACGGCGAAAAAACTGAAGAGCCTACACAAAAGAAAAAGAAAACAGCGAGGGAAGAAGGGCAAGTCGCTAAGAGTACCGAGGTTGGGACCGCGTTTTTATTTATCGCGGTTTTTTTAGGCTTAAAATCTTTTGCCGGTTTTATGTATGATAGGATATTGGCTATTTTTAGGCATAATTTTACACTCAGTTCAGAGATAGAAGATATATTTAACCTTGATTTTATGAAAAGCTACATAACTTACATGTTTATACAAATAATAATAATATCTGCCCCATTACTGGCGGCCTCGTTAATTGTTGGGGTAGCTTCGAATATCATACAGGTTGGGTGGGCACCGACAGGAAAAGCTATTAAGCCAAATTTTAAACGGCTAAACCCTATTTCAGGGATGAAAAAGCTTTTCTCGATGCAAGCAATTACAGAGCTGCTTAAGTCGGTTGTTAAAATTTTTGTTATTGTATTGGTTTTGTATAACACTGCTATGGATAGGAAAGCCTTATTGCTTGCCATTACAAATATGGAATTGTTGGAGTCGGCAGGGGTTTTAGGCCAAGTTATTGTTGATATGGGCATAAATGTTGGGGTTTTTTATTTGTTTGTAGCCCTTGCGGATTTTATATACCAAAGGTTCAAGCATAATAAAGAATTGCGTATGACTAAACAGGAAATTAAAGAGGAGTATAAACAAGCGGAAGGCAACCCACAAATAAAAGGGGCGATCCGCCAACGTATGAGGGAAGCATCCTTGCGGCGTATGATGTCAGATGTAAAAAAAGCAGATGTTATAATTACAAACCCTACCCATTATGCAGTTGCGGTTAAATATGACAGCGGTGCAGACCAGGCCCCGGTTGTTTTAGCAAAAGGCGTTGACTACATGGCAAAAAGGATTAGGGAAAACGCAAAAGGGAACAATGTTCAAATAGTTGAAAATAAACCGCTTGCCAGGGCTTTGTATGAGACTTGTGATATTGGGAAACAGATACCGCCCGAACTTTATCAGGCTGTGGCCGAGATATTGGCGTTTGTATATAAACTCAAAAATAAAATTTAAAAATTGTATTTTAAAAAAATTTTTCTAGATATTTTGTCGAAGTTATAATATAATATAAGAAAGTTCAGGGAAATTGTCCGATAATTTTCCAGAGATTACTGTGTTGGCCAGAATTTACGTATGATAAATAAATGCAAGGAGAATACAAATGAGATATAAAGAAGCTTCAATTGGGGTTTTTATAATCACAGTTGTTATTTGTATTATAATTCCAGTAAATAAGATATTAATGGATTTTCTATTAATGCTTAGTATATTTATGGGGTTATTAATTTTGTTAGACGCACTTTACGCAAAAGAAGTTTTGGACATGTCGTTATTCCCTACGATATTGTTGATATTTACTCTTTACAGGCTTGTACTTAATTTATCGACTACAAAGCTTATATTGGGTTCAGGTGACGCAGGGGGCGTTATTTCAGCTTTTGCCTCCTTTGTTGCAGGGGGGAATTTGGTACTAGGGGCAATAGTATTTTTTATAATCGTGCTTGTAAATTTTATGGTTATTACGAAAGGCTCTGAACGTGTTGCTGAAGTAAGCGCCAGGTTTACCTTAGACGCTATGCCGGGTAAGCAAATGGCAATTGACGCAGACCTTAACGCGGGCCTTATTGATGAGGCGGAAGCAAAATTACGCAGGAAAAAAATAACTGACGAAGCTAATTTTTATGGCGCAATGGATGGTGCCAGTAAATTTGTAAAGAATGACGCGATAGTAGGTATAATAATTACTTTTGTTAACCTTTTAGGCGGGGCAGCCATGGGTATGACAGGGCTCGGGAACAATGGCGCAGTGCTCCCTTTTGGCGAAGCAATTCAAGTGTATGCACTCCTGACTATAGGCGATGGGCTTGTCGGGCAGATACCATCATTATTGACGTCTGTTGCGACTGGTATATTGGTAACAAAGTCTACGGTTGAAACAGAACTGAGTACAACCCTTATAAAGCAGATTTTTTCTAACCCGCTTGTCCTGTTTATTTCCGGTGGGGTATTGATTTTATTGGGTTTTACACCGCTGCCTGGGTTTATATTTGTCCCATTCGGAACTTTTATTTTAGTTATGGGGCTCCAGTCGGGCAAGAAAGAAAGGCAAGAAGCCATTAATGCAGAAATAACATCTGAAGATGATGATGTTGAAGAAATTAGGCGCCCTGAAAATGTTATCGGGCTTTTAAATGTTGACCCTATACTTTTGATTTTCGGTTATGGCCTGATCCCGCTTGTCGATAGCAACCAAGGCGGCGACCTGCTTGACAGGGTTGTTATGATCCGTAGGCAAATAGCCCTTGAATTAGGTGCGGTTGTACCGATAATAAGGCTGCGTGATGATATTAAGCTAAGCCCAAACCAGTACAAAATTTTAATAAGGGGAGTAGAAGTAGCCGGCGGGGAAATATTGTTTGACCATTATATGGCTATGAACCCAGGCTATGTTGAAGAAGAAATAGATGGCATCGAAACCGTTGAGCCTTATATGGGGCTGCCGGCGCTATGGATTTCTGAAGGGCAGAGGGAACGGGCGGAAGCTTTAGGCTATACGGTTGTAGACCCGCCTGCCATCATTGCAACGCATTTAACTGAGATTATACGCCAGTATTTGAATGAACTTTTAACAAGGCAGGATGTCCAAACCTTAATTGATAATGCGAAAGAGTCTAACCCGGTATTGGTAGATGAGCTTGTGCCGAAACAAATGAGTATAGGCGAGGTGCAAAAGGTGCTTAGCAACCTCTTAAAAGAAGGCATATCTATACGGGATTTAGTTTCTATACTAGAAACCCTTGCTGACTATTCAGGCATCACAAGGGATACTGACATGCTGACCGAATATGTCCGGCAATCCCTTAGGCGCGCCATATCAAAAAAATATTTTGAAAGTGATGTTAATAACGTAATTACTTTGGACCCAGAGCTTGAGCAGGAGATTATGAACTCAATCCAGCAGTCTGAACAAGGGAATTATTTAGCAATTGAACCGAATTTAAGCCATAGGATTTTTTCCAATTTAAAACAAGAGATAAATAAGCTTACATCAATGGGCCAACAGCCAATAATTTTAACCTCGCCAATTGTCAGGTTATATTTTAAGCGGCTCGTTGAACAAGTTGCGCCGGATTTAGTCGTGCTTTCGTATAACGAGCTTGACCCGGCAACAGAAATACAATCTATTGGGATGGTGGGTATAGCGTGAAATTAAAAAAATATGAGGCTGGCACGGAAAAGGAAGCCATTGCGTTAGTCAGGCAGGATTTAGGGGAAGAAGCCTTTATAGTAAATATGAAAACCATCCACCCGCGGGGCATAAAGGCTTTTTTTAAAAAGCCATCGGTAGAAGTTACCGCGGCATATGATGAAGCACCTTATTCAGGTGAAAAAGGGCAAAAATATGAGTTGGATTTTATTGTTGAAGAGCCGCCGCTTACGAATGAAGAATTTATTGAGGAAACTAAAAGGCTATTGGGGCAGGGCAATGGCAATGAAGAAGAGGTGCCACATAGCGGCACTGATTCAAAGGATTTAAAGATTAAAGAACAGGCTGATACAATAAAAGAGCTGCAAGAGAAGCTAGAATCTACCGAACAGATTTTGCAGAAAGTAATTTCTGAACTCAAAATTAATTCTAAAGTTGTTAATGATATTAATAGGCGGTATGAAAACCCGATGCTCCAGGTATTTTATGAATCGCTTACTGCCCAAGGTGTTACCGAAGAGATTGCACAAGGCATACTTGAAGAGATAAATAGTGTTGGGGCAACTAGCGATTTGGATATCAACCTGATTGTAAAAGTAATTTATAATTCAATTTTAGGCCATTTAAAATATGACAAGCCTTTAAAAATTCCTGGAAAGCCTAGGGTAATGACATTTATTGGCCCAACGGGTGTTGGAAAAACAACGACGATCGCGAAGCTTTCTTCTAATTTTATTCTAAACGATGAAATGAATGTTGGGCTTATAACCTCTGATACCTACCGCATTGCGGCTATAGAGCAGTTAAAAACCTATGCCGAAATTTTAGATATAGAAGTAAGGGTTGTTTATGATAATTTAGAGATTATAGATAATGTTGTTTTTATGGGCAGGGATAACGATGTTATCATTATTGACACAGCAGGCCGGTCGCACCGGAATGCGGAAACGCTCTTGGAGCTAAAAGAGCTCCTGGAGTATGTGGGTGACAGTGAAAAATACCTGGTCCTTAGCTTAACAACTAAATATGACGATTTAGTAAACATAATAGAGGCGTATAAAGATGTATCCGATTTTAGTATTATTTTTACTAAGCTCGATGAAACAAGCCGGATTGGCAATATACTAAATGTATGTTATACAACTGGTAAAAAGGTCGCATACTTAACAGATGGCCAATCTGTGCCCGATGACATCCAAGAAATGGACCCAGAAAGGGTAACAAAGATGCTCCTTGGTTTAGGGGGGAATTAAAATGGATCAGGCTAACGCATTAAGAGGTAGGATAAGGCAACGGGAAGAGGAGTACTTGAGCAACAATTTTTCTAAATATAAAAACGGGGGCCGTTCAAAATTATTAGCGGTTTCTAGCGGCAAAGGTGGCGTAGGGAAAACTAATTTTGCGCTTAACCTAGCGATTGGTTTGTTAAAACAAGGCAAAAAGGTTATTGTTATTGATGCTGATTTTGGGCTTGCTAATATAGAAATACTGCTTGGCCTTTCACCAAGGTTTACTTTGCTTGATGTTTTTTCAGGTGATAAAAATATCGAAGATATTATTATAACTGGGCCGCATGGCCTCAAGTTTATTTCGGGTGGGAATGGCCTCTCCAGTTTGCCGAATATTAATAGCAAACAGCTTTCCTACATTATTTCTAACTTGGCTTATCTCGACAGGTATTTTGATTATATAATAATTGATACAGGTGCGGGTATTTCAGACTCTGTTGTTAATTTTATACGTGCGTGTGAGGATATAATAGTTATAACGACACCGGAGCCGACAGCTATAACAGATGCGTATTCTTTAATAAAGGCCTCTGTTGATGGTTTTATTGGGGCCGGGGGGCTAAATTTTAAGCTGGTTGTGAATAAAGTTGATAATACTGAAGAAGGGTTTGAAGCGTATAATAAATTAAGCAAGGTATGTGAAAAATACCTTGGGATAACAGTCTGCAGCTTGGGGAGTATCCCAGATGACGCCAATTTAGTTAGGGCTGTAAAGAAACAGGAGCCGGTAACGATTTCTTTCCCTGGTTCAGCTTCTGCGGCTGCTATTGAAAAGATCGGGTTTGAAATTTTGGATATCAAACAAGGGCCCGAACCTTTCGGCATAATATCTTTTGTAAAAAAATTGGTTGGAATTTTTAATGGCTAGAGGAGAGGTCGCTAATGTTTTTTAAACATGTAAAGATAGGTGATAGGCTGGAAATATACGAAGAAAACAAAAAAGACATAGTATATGCAAGCCAAGTTGAAGAGGTAAAAGAAAAGCGGGCTTTAGTTATCCATATGCCAATCTCTTTTGGGCAATATATTAAGTTAAAAGAAAAAAATAAATATACGGTTATATTTTTTACAGATAGTGGGCTTTTGAGGTACGAAGCGGTTATCGAAAAACATAAAGTTGAAGATGGGTTTAACCTAACTGAGATTAAATTAAATTCGAATGGGGAACGTATGCAAAGGCGCGAATTTTTTCGTTT
>JAITVM010000031.1 GCA_031285815.1 Clostridiales bacterium
TAACGGAGGATGGCGCCGAAACAGACCTGGACATAGGGCATTATGAAAGGTTTATTGATGAAAACCTAAACAAAAATTCAGACATTACCGCAGGCAAGATATACTGGTCCGTCCTTAATAAGGAAAGGCGGGGCGAATTTTTAGGGGCGACAGTCCAGGTTATCCCGCACGTAACAAATTCTATAAAAGAAAAAATATACCGCGCCGGAAAAGTTTCCGGCTCTGATATAGTCATCACAGAAATTGGCGGCACAGTCGGGGATATCGAATCCCTCCCTTTTATAGAAGCTATCCGCCAGGTCTCACAAGAAACCGGAAAGGATAATGTACTATACATACATGTTACCCTTGTGCCTTATTTACGGAAATCCGGCGAGATGAAAACAAAGCCGACGCAGCATTCCGTCAAAGAGCTCTTATCCATTGGGATACAGCCGGATATTATAGTTTGCCGGTCTGAAAAAGAAATGAGCCGGGATATGAAGGAAAAATTATCTTTGTTCTGTAATGTCCAGCCCGACTGTGTCATACAAAACATTGACCTTGGCTCTTTATATGAAGTGCCGCTCTATTTAGAAAAAGAAAAATTTGCCCAAATAACTTGCAGGGAATTAAAAATCCCTTGCCCAACACCGGATTTAAAAGATTGGGAAGATATTATTCAAAGGCAAAAAAATATTGATGGCGAATTAACAATTGCCCTTGTGGGCAAATACGTTGAATTATTTGACGCTTACCTTTCTATTACCGAGGCGCTAAAGCATGCAGGCATACATTCTAATGTAGATATAAAAATTAAATGGGTAAGTTCGGAAGGGCTTACCGAAGATAACCCTGAAACTTATCTAAAAGGCGCTGACGGGATTTTAGTCCCCGGCGGTTTTGGGGAGCGCGGCGTAGAAGGCAAAATTTCAGCAATAAAATATGCCAGGGAAAACAAAATCCCATTTTTAGGCATATCGCTTGGCATGCAATGTGCCGTTATAGAATTTGCCAGAAATATAGCAAATATTAAAGGCGCTTATTCCTCCGAATTCGGCACTGATATTGAAAACGCTGTTATCGACTTAATGCCGGACCAAAAAGACCTTATAGATTTGATTGGCACTATGCGGTTAGGCGCATACCCTTGCACACTTTCAGAAGGCACACTTGCAAATAATATTTACGGTCAGAATATAGTATATGAAAGGCACAGGCATAGGTACGAGGTTAATAATGAATATCGGGACAAGCTAGTAAGCGCCGGGCTTATTTTATCCGGCCTTTCACCGGATAATGTTTTTGTTGAAATTATCGAGCTGCCTAAAGATGTGCACCCGTTCTTTATCGGCGTACAGTTCCAGCCCGAATTCAAATCAAGGCCCAATAGGCCGCATCCGTTATTTAAAGCATATATTGATGAAATACTAAATTTAAGAGGGTAATATAAAAGAAAAAATCGGTAGTATATAAAATACTGCCGATTTTTTTTTTGCCATAAAGCACAATCCCTTGTCACATTATTAATAACTGGGACATATCCTATACTATACGCATACTATACGCATACTGCGCAAAAAAAATATACTCCCGCAGTGCATGGCCAACAAACTTAAAAATGTGTTTATTGGCTATATTGGGGCACTCACTTTCGATTGGCTTTTAAGCCCCTCTTAAGCCAATTATCAAGTTCGCTTAGTATAAATAAAAAGTTATTCTAAACACCATAAGGTTACACTTAGAGCAAATTGACAAAACATTAATGCCAGCTAAGCAAGACGCCTAGTTTCTTGGCGCCCCTCTTGCCGCCACCCCGTTTTGCAAACCGCTCTACAGGAACGGGATAACAATAAGGAGATAATGATAATAATGGATATTTGTAACGATTCAAAACTTAAATTTTTATTAATGGTCCCAATTTTATTTTTGATTTTAAATGCCTTATATTTTAATTTTGAAATAAAGGCAATTAATAGCGCCCTGCTTAGGCAAAAGCGGACCGAGGCCCGCCACCTTGCCAATATGCTCGCACAAGAGGTCGAATTGGATGCAACTGCTACTTTAGATGGCCAGGAAAGAATCGTAAAATATTCGATAGAATATATAGACAGGATCTATCAGTTTTACGGTGCTGCATATAAATATTTTGATGGCAGGCTTACCAGGTTTACACCCAGCGTCGATGAGACTTCCCCTATAAATATTATGGATTACCCCGAATTTGTTGAGGCAATTAATACACAAGAATCAGGGGATGTAGTTATTGGGTATACACCAGTCGACCAGGGATACAGGGATTTAAATTTATATTTTAGGTGGATGCCACTTTATGCCCCGCCAGAACAGCGTTTTTTAACTGTTATAGGGGTTTCGGAATATAGCGTTTCTGCTGAAATACCTTTTTGGGTTTCATTGGCACAATGGATAAGCACATTAATAACCTTTGCCTTAAACTCTTGGCTGATTATCATGCTAGTCCGGCTTGGCCATATCTACCATTCCCGTAATGGTGATAAATGGCGCAATAGGAGGGATGAATAATGTTTGAGCCAGATAAAATATGGCAAACAGGGATCGCGGTTATGCTCGCCGTAGCAGGCGGGCTTGCACGCCTGTTAAACGCAAAAGACACTCAACAGCTCCAATGGGGCCGTATACTTTCCGAACTTTTCATCAGTGGCTTTTCGGGTATCATGGTATTATTGCTATCCCGGAATTTTGAACTATCCGGCGACTGGATTGGTGTAATTTGTGGTATGGCAGGCTGGACGGGGCCCCGCATACTTGACATAATTGCCAAAATCGTCGGTAAATCAATCGGAATGAATGTGCCCATTGAGCAAGAAGAAGAAAATAACCCAGAAAATAACCCGGGCACCAAATTGTAAAACCTCTTATTAGGGCATATAGAAAGCCTATTTGACTCAAGCGTTTTGGCTTGCAAAACAATCCAAGTAGGTTTGCTATATCAGAATAATATCCGTCAAATAGCCCTTTTGCTTTTTTATTAAAAATTTTTTAAAATAAACGGAGATGAACGTTATGAATAAAATAATTGATGATTTTATACCAGTTGGGCGTAAAAATAGGCCCGGTATAACTAAC